>JAAZCL010000327.1 GCA_012513315.1 Bacteroidales bacterium
AATTTTCTGATTGAGTAGTTCTCTGTTGAGCAGTTATCGACTTAAATTCATTTATTATAGAATCATTATGCTGAAGGACAATTTCAGATGAGTTGATACTACTCTGAAATGCATTAGTAAATAAGGTTATCACAATTAATATTAAGAGAAGAATAACAGATAGTTTTGCCCCCTTTTGTAAATAAAAAAACTCCTTCCAGTTCATTGCAAAAACATATATTTAGTGTTAACAATTTACTTTGTATATCTTATTTATAGAACGATAAAACTTAAAGTTAATAATTTTATACTCACATTCTCAAGTTTCATAATTAATTTCTTTTGTATCTTTGAGATACTTTATCATTTTGACATAACACTGCATGGTATTAAATTATATCTGGATAGCTTTTTTTCTTATTGCTTTTATAGTAGCTCTGGTAAAGCTTATTTTTTTAGGTGATGTAAATGTATTTACGGACATCATGAACTCTACCTACGATACTGCCAGAACTGGTTTTGAAATTTCCCTGGGTCTAACAGGTATCTTATCGCTTTGGTTAGGTATAATGAAAATTGGTGAGAGAAGCGGAATGATTGAACTTTTCTCTAAGGCTGTAGCTCCCCTATTTTCTAAGTTATTTCCAGATATACCAAAAAACCATCCTGCATCTGGGTCGATGCTTATGAATATTTCAGCAAATATGCTGGGATTAGATAATGCAGCAACTCCGTTTGGATTAAAAGCCATGCAAGAGTTGCAAGAAATTAATACTACCAAAGACAGGGCATCCGATCCTATGATTATGTTTCTGGTTCTTAATGCGTCGGGGCTTACTCTTATACCTGTAACTATTATGGTTTACAGAGCACAGATGGGTGCAGCTAATCCGGCAGATATATTTATTCCGATAATGATTACAACATTTGCGGCAACCCTTGTTGGGCTCGTTGCAGTTTGCATAAAACAGCGAATAAACATTTTTTGTAAAGAAATACTTGGCTTTTTGTTGGGTATGATTGCAATAATTTCGGGTACAGTATTTATTTTTCAGTCGATGCCACAAGAAAAGATAAATGTTGTTTCCAGCCTTGCGGCAAATATAATCCTCTTATCTATTATTACAATATTTATTGTAAAAGGAGTGAGTCGTAAAATAAATATCTTTGAGGCTTTTATAGATGGCGCAAAAGATGGTTTTAAGACTGCTGTAACAATTATTCCCTACCTTATAGCAATACTTGTGGGCATTGGTGTATTTCGTGCATCAGGTGCCATGGATTTCCTTATGGAGGGTATAAGAGGTTTAGTGGCAATGACTGGAACTGACACTCGCTGGGTCGACGGTATTCCAACAGCTCTTATGAAACCTTTGAGTGGAAGTGGTGCAAGAGGTATGATGATTGACGCAATGCAAACATTTGGGGCCGACTCATTCGCAGGCAGATTATCTAGCGTTTTACAAGGTGCTACTGATACAACTTTCTATATTGTGGCTGTTTACTATGGTGCAGTGAATATTAAAAATTCGCGCTAC
>JAAZCL010000328.1 GCA_012513315.1 Bacteroidales bacterium
GGATTGATATTAATGACTCTGGGTTATGTTTTAATTGCTATACCTACACCAACCCCGGTACCGGCAGATAAGTTTGGCTTATTGCTTGCATTCACATGCTTCGGGCTGCTTGTTATTGCTTTTGGCAACGGCCTTTTTAAAGGTAACCTGCAAGCACTGGTGGGACAAATGTATGACAATCCCAAGTATGCAAAAATGCGTGACTCAGGATTCCAGTTATTCTACATGTTTATTAATATAGGTGCTATTTTTGCCCCGTTCCTTGCTATAGGTGTAAGAAACTGGTGGGTAGAGAAAAACGGCTTTCAGTATATTGCCGACCTGCCTGACCTTATTCACCAATACCTCGGAAACACCATAACACCTGATGGTGTAAACAGACTTCAGCAGCTGGCAGCTGATATGGGTCATACGGACTTAACAGCATTTGCCAATCAATATCTTAACGTATTCACAACCGGATTCCATTACGCATTTGCTGTTGCAATTTTTGCAATGCTTATCTCTTTGGTGATATATTTGGTAAATAAAAACAGATTCCCTGATCCTGCCAATAAAAAAGCAGTTTCTGAAAATGGTGAAGCTGTAGTTGAAATGGATATAAAAGAGGTAAAACAAAGACTATACGCATTATTTGCAGTATTTGCGGTAGTTATTTTCTTCTGGTTCTCATTCCATCAAAACGGACTTACGCTTACATATTTCGCGAAAGACTATACCGACCTTAGCCAGATAAAAATAAACCTCGGCTTCTCTACTCTTCAGGGTGTTGAAATATTCCAGTCAATTAATCCATTCTTCGTGGTATTCCTTACTCCGATTATCGTTGGATTCTTCGGCTGGCTCAGAGCAAAAGGCAAAGAACCATCCACTCCAAGAAAGATAGTTATCGGTATGGGTATAGCTGCATTGGCTTATGCAGTTATGGCACTTGGATCTATGGGATTACCCCTGAAATCGGAAGTTGATGCAATGGGTGGTTTAACTAACGAAGCTCGTGTAACACCATGGCTGCTTATCGGAACATACTTTATACTAACTGTAGCAGAGCTGTTTATAAGTCCTCTCGGCATATCTTTCGTATCAAAAGTTGCACCTCCCAAATATCAGGGAATCATGCAAGGTGCATGGCTTGGCGCCACTGCAGTAGGCAACAGTCTACTGTTTATCGGAGCCATCTTCTACACAACATTCTCAATGACAACAACTTGGGTGTTATTCGTAGTTGCATGCCTCATTTCCATGTTCACAATGCTTGCAATGGTGAAATGGCTTGAGAAAATTGCAAAATAGATTTTTATTAATCTTATTTGGAGGAGGGGGACGTAATGTTTCCCTCTTTTTTATTTTCTTCAATTATGCAATTATGCATAATGCTTTTTTGCATAACCCCAGGAAACAACTATCTTAGATGTTTAACATAATACAACACAATTATTGCAACATTTACATCTGATATTTCATCTGTTAATTATAAGTAATTATCAAAACAACATGCCATGATACGATTAATTAAATTCTTCTTGATTGTTTTACTTGTCCTTACTATTCAATTTTGTCA
>JAAZCL010000329.1 GCA_012513315.1 Bacteroidales bacterium
AACTCTTACTTTCAAAAATGTCTGTAAAAGTATACTAATTGTCTTTTATAGTCAAAAATATGATTTAATGAAGAAATATTTAATCACTGTTATTTTACTACTTACCGTTTGCAGTTTTTCCTTTTCACAAAATATAGGAATAAAAAGCAATCTGGCCTACTGGGGTACAACAACTCCTAATATAGGACTAGAGTTTTCGTTTGGCAAAAAAACCTCATTAGAAATTATGGGAGGTTTTAACCCATTCAACTTTAGCGATAATAAAAAATTTAAGCACATTCTTGTGCAGCCCGAGCTGCGTTATTGGTTCTGTGAAACGTTCAATGGTCATTTTGTAGGACTTCACTCACACGGGGCTCAATATAACGTTGGTGGCATTGATATTCCTATTGGGCGCTTAGATGCTTTTAAAGACAGTAGGTATCAAGGGTATCTCTACGGTGCGGGATTAAGCTACGGTTATCAATGGATACTAAGCCCACGCTGGAACTTCGAGCTGAGTGCTGGTGGTGGTTTCGCTCATATTATCTATGATGAGTTTCCTTGTGCCGATTGCGGTACGAAACTAGAAGAAGGCACGTATAATTACTTTGGAGTAACAAAGGCAGCTGTATCATTGATTTACTTTTTTTAAATAAGCGACTATTATGAAAATAAAAAATATATTCTTCACAATCTTGTTACTCACAGTTGCTCCACTACTTATGTCTCAAACAGGATATCTGGATGAGATTTCTTTTGAAAACAGGCATGTTGAGGAACAAAGCAATCAGCTATTAGTAAATATGGACATCGTACTTGATGGTTTAAATATACATTCCAATGATCTGATTGTGCTTACGCCCGTTTTAGTTTCCAACATTGATGAGATCGAACTAGCCTTGGCTCCCGTTGTAATCGTAGGCAATAAACGCTCTAAGATATTACAACGTGATATTAGGTTAAATAATCCTAGTGGGCTTGATGCTGACCCATATGAATTAGTAAGAAGAAAAAACAAAACTTCGCAACAAATTACATATAACACTAAAGTTACTTTAGCGGAATGGATGAAAGATGCGTCACTAAAATTAAGAGAATCGGTAACAGGTTGTGCTGATTGTGACAAAGGAGGAGATCTTATCGCTCTAGTACCTCGCGTAATCATGGCAGACTATACTCCCACTTATAAACTTACCTATATAGTTCCCGAAGTTGAAGTTAAGAGCTTGAGCGATCGACATACTGCAATGTTTAATTTTGAGGTAGGACGTTACGAACTGCTTCGCAATTACAAGAGTAATGCTACCGAATTCTCAGAAGTAGATAAAGTTGTTAACGATATACGTAATAACCCCGATTTTGAAATTACCGAATTCGCCATCACCGGTTATGCATCACCAGAGGCATCCGCACCATACAACCGCACGCTTTCTCAAAACCGTGCCAATTCATTTGCCGATTATCTGGTATCAAAATTTAATATAGATAGAAGTCGCTTTACAGTTACTGGTCACGGTGAAGATTGGGAGGGACTCTACAAAGCAGTTTCTGCTTCTTCATTAGCCGATAAACAGGCAGTTCTAAATATAATAGACAATATCTCTAATTTGGATGCCCGCGATGCTGAGCTTGTGAAGCTCTCAGGAGGTGAAACATATCGCAATCTTTTAAACAATTATTACCCGCCATTACGTCGCACAGAATATGTGGTTGCCTACAGCGTGCGCCCATTTGATGTTGAAGAAGCCCGAGAGATTATCAAAACTAATCCTCGTCTTTTGAGCCTCAACGAAATGTACCTCGTAGCACAAGATTACCC
>JAAZCL010000330.1 GCA_012513315.1 Bacteroidales bacterium
CCACTCAACCGCTCTATTAAGCTGGGGCACAGGGGCGATACAAATGCTTATAGATCATTGGTGGGTAAGGCATATCGCGAAGCTATTGTGGGTGAATATCCTAATTTCGCCCTAGATTATAGTAAGATTATAATTGCTGAGGGGAAGTTGCAATTGCCTGCTGAAATTAAGCTGGAGTTGGATGATGAAAACAGGGCTGTAAATTTCACGTGGGAAGCGAAAATTGCAACTTCGCAAAACCCTGCAAAAGCCAATGATCAGATTAATATTGTAGCTTTTAATGTTAAAGAAAACATTGTTGATAGCTTTTCGGGCGTTGCAATACGTTCGGATGGCAAGGCATCTATCACCCTACCCCGTGGCTGGAATTTAGAAGATACGCACTTCTGGGTTTACTTTTCTTCTTTTTCTTTGCAAATGAATTCAGGGAGTTTGTATTGTTGTTGAAAACTAATATCACTCTGTTACCGTGGTAACTGTAGCGACCGTGAAAAAGAGATATTTAAAATATTATTAAAGGTTTTAGAGCAGAGCTTATATTAACTTCAAACACACCGGCTTATCAACCAATATATCTTGATTTGTATTGGTTAGCAAGCCGGTTTCTTTATTGATTTCAAAAACTTGTATTTTATTATCGTCTCTGCCTGCCACAAGCAGGTATTTGCCATTTGGTGTGATTACAAAATTGCGGGGGTGACGTGCTGTGGGCTGGTAGCCAACTTTGGTTAGGGTTCCATCGTGGGCGTTGATTGCAAATATTGCTATGCCATCGGCTTGCAAGCGGTTTGATGAGTATAGAAATCGTCCATCGGGGGTTATATGTATATCGGCACTTCCTCGTGCGCCTACGCTATCGGCAACTACTGTTTGCTTGTGCGATATGTCGCCATTTTCGTAATCAAATACAGCTACTTCGCCCGATAGCTCGCCTAGTATATAGAGATATTTATCGTTATCGGGGTGAAAGGCAAAGTGCCTGGGACCGGTTCCAGGGGGCATATCAAATACTTTTAGACTTCTTTCATCAATACTTGGTTGTCCTTCAAAGGGCGAGTGTGTACTGCTTAAGCGGTATAACCTATCGCTGCCCAGGTCGGTGGCAAATAGGTAGTTGCCAGAGGATGTAAACATAACGCTGTGCAAGTGCGAACTTTTTTGTCTGGTTGTGTCGGGCCCAAATCCTTCGAACGACAAAACTGATGTTGCTGGCGTGAGGCTACCGTTGGTATTTACCTGAAACGAGGTGATGCTTCCACCGCCATAGTTGGCTGTGTAAACGTTTTTGCCGCTCTTATCGATGGTGATGTAGCACGGACCAGAGCTGAGTGTGGGCTGAAAGTTTATTGGGATTAGTGTGCCACTGTTTTTATCGAATGAGAATGAATATACACCGCTGTCTTCGCCTTCGCTTACGGCATATACATGGTCTTGTGTGGGACTTACGGCCAAGTACGATGGGTTATTGGCCTCAACCATACTTATGGAGTCTGAGCTGCCCGTTTGGGTATTGAAACGGTGAACATATACTCCCTTGCTACCTTCATCTGATGTATATGTACCTATGAGAAGAAATAATTCTTCGCTTTTTGCATCGGTAAGTACGGCTTTATTGGCTGCTGCAACTTCTTCATTATCACCATCCTCGGCGTTATTATCACTACTATTGGTGCGATTTCCTGTACAAGAAAGCATGAGTGTTGTGGCTATACTTATCATTGCAATTTTTTTAAACATATTCATTCTATTTACTTAGTTATGATTACGAATGTAGTTAATTATTATAACAAGTAGCGTGCTTGCAAAAATAATTAGAATAGATTATTCTTTAAAAGTTGCGAATAAAGCATAGTCTGATTACTTTTGCACTGATTTATAAATAATGATTTCAAATAAACATAATAGAATATGCTAACCAAAATATTATCTGTAACCGGTAAACCGGGTTTGTATAAATTAATTTCTACAAACAAAAATATGAATGTTGTTGAGTCTCTTGCTGATGGAAAACGTATTCCTGTATATATGCACGAAAAGATTGTTGCTCTTAGCGATGTATCGATTTACACCAACGAGGGTGATACGCCTCTTAGGGATGTTTTAAAAGCAATTAAAGAGAAGGAAAGCGGCAATAAGGTTTCTCTTGGTGCTAAGTCGTCGGGAAAGGATTATTTTAATTATCTTGAAGAGGTGCTTCCCAATTATAATAAAGAGAGTGTTTATACTTCGGATGTAAAGAAGATAATTTCGTGGTATAATATTCTGATGGAGAATGATATAGATCTTGAGGAAGTGGTTAAAGAAGATGAAACTGAAGATGCTGAGGGGGAAGTTTCGGCTTCTGAAGTGGACATTAAAGAGGAAAAAGAAAAAGTAAAGGAAGAGGAGACTTCTGAAGAAGGTGCTGAAGAAGACGGCCAAAAATAATATGGTTTGAAATTAAAAGATATAGGCACGCGCGCAGTCGCAGGCACTTTATATATACTGTTTATCCTGTTAGGTGTACTGGGAGGAAGATTCTCATTTGTAATAATATTTGGGTCGATACTGGGACTTAGTCTGTTTGAGTTTTATAGAATGATGGAGAAGGATACTTCGCATGCTATAAGTAAGATCTTCAACATTGTAATGGGGGTGGTGATATTCTTTTCGGTATTTTTATACTTAGAGGAGATTTCACTTATTGCTCTGCCGATATCTGTACTGCTTTATTTGCTAATTCTGATTTCCTCGGCAATTTTTATTAAAAGAGAAGATATTTTGCATGGTATAATATATTCTGGCTTTGGACAGATGTATGTAACCATGCCAATGAGCTTGTTGTTGTTTATGTCGTATTTCTTCCCTGGCGAAATGGGCGGCGTGGGTTATCATTATGCGCCGGTGCTGGCAATATTTGTGTTTATTTGGGTGAACGACACTGCTGCATACTTTTTTGGATCACTCCTTGGCAAAAGAAAGCTAATGGAGCATATATCGCCTAAGAAAACAGTTGAGGGGTTTGTGGCAGGTATTTTGTTTACGGTAATTGCTTCAATAATTTTTGCAAGGATATATCAAGATTATTCAGTTGTATTTTGGATTGGTTCTGGGGTGGTAGTTGCAATTTTTGGTACTATGGGCGATTTGTTTGAATCTCTTATAAAGCGTACTAGTGATGTTAAAGACTCGGGCAATCTCATTCCGGGCCATGGGGGCATATTAGACAGAATTGATAGTTTATTGATAGCTATACCGGCTATCTATCTGTATTTTACCATTTATTCTTATTTCTGATTTATTTTGCAGCTACGTTAAAACAAAATGTTAATTGGATACGTTTTATTAGTACCCTACTTTATTTGTATAAGTGGTGGGGCTCAAAAACTAATAAGAATATGGAAAAAAGACACATTGGAACAAATGCGGGTATTATTTGGAATCTACTTTCTAACAAGCAGCATTGGACAGCCAAGCAATTGAGTGAAGAAACTGGCTTATCTAAGAATGAAGTATATTGTGCAATTGGATGGTTGGCACGAGAAGATAAGATTGAAATAACTAAAACTGAGGATGGAGAAGATGATTTCTATCTTATAATACAATATTATTTCTAAAGATAGAAATCACCAACTCTGTTTTTTACATTACGCCTTTTTCGCGTAAACGAAGTTGCCATTTCCAAGCAGAATCCATTGTTTCTTCAATGCTTTTTTCTGCTTTCCAGCCAAGCACGTTATTTGCTTTATCGGGTTGCGCCCATATTTTTTCTATGTCACCTTCGCGCCTGCCAACTATCTTGTAATTGAGAGAAGTGCCCGATACTTTTTCGAAAAGATTAATCAATTCTAATACAGATACACCATTGCCCGTGCCAAGGTTAAATATCTCTACCTTATCGTTTGATTTATCATTAAGCATCCTTTCAATTGCTATAACATGTGCTTTTGCGAGGTCTACCACGTTAATGAAGTCTCTTATGCAAGATCCGTCGGGGGTATCATAATCATCGCCAAATACGCTTAATTGCTCTCTTATGCCAATGCCGGTTTGAGTGATATATGGTACCAGGTTTTGAGGTACACCTAGTGGGAGCTCGCCAATTTCGGCCGAGGGGTGCGCGCCAATGGGATTAAAATATCGGAGGATGATGCTCTTTACATCTGCGCCCGAGTGAATGAAATCTTTAATTATCTCTTCGTTAATCTGCTTGCTGTTTCCGTATGGTGATGCAGCGGGTTTGATTGGTGCATTTTCGTCTATGGGGTTGCTATCTGGCTCTCCGTAAACGGTGCAGGAGGATGAGAATACAATTCCTTTTACATTATTTTGGGGCATTAGCTCTAGCAGGTTGATGAGCGAAACCAGATTATTACGGTAATATAATAGCGGTTTTTGTACCGACTCACCCACTGCCTTGCTTGCAGCAAAATGAATGATGCCATCAAATGCATATTCACTAAAAAGGGGTGTTAGTGCAGTCATATCTGTGCAGTCTATATTGTAGAAGATGGGGCGCTTGCCGGTTATATTTACAATGCCGTCTAATACTCCTTCGTTAGAATTTGACAGATTGTCTATTACAACAACCTCGTAGCCTGCTTGTTGCAACTCAACAACTGTATGCGAACCAATATATCCGGTTCCACCAGTTACTAAAATCTTTTTACTCATATTTTCTTCTTTTACTGGGTCTTTCGATAGAACTTCAAAATTACAAAAAATAAAGCTTACTTGTAACTACAAAACTTTTAGAACAAAAGATACTCTTGTTGTTTAATTATTTTTATTATATTTGTTTGTTATGTTAAATGATGTGATTTATAAATAATGGAATATAGCATAAACATTTATTATAATAAGGACGATTTGCCAAATATAAAGGATAGTAATTTCTTTCACTATTCTTCTTCATTCGATTGGTATAATAGTACGCCTACTTATAAACCTTTTATGCTGGTTGCTTTTAAAGAGGCACAACCTGTGGCTGCAATGTTTGCAGTGAATGTGAGACGAAACAGGTATCTTCGTGGATCGCTATTTAAAAGGTGCTTTATTTCGCAGCAGCCATCGTTCTTTGATGAAAGGCTTTCTAAAATAGATCTGTTTCATTTGCTTATATCGCGACTGGTTGAGGAGGTGAAAAACAAAGTTTTTTTGATTCGCTACGATTCACTGGGCAGTAGTATTTTTGGGTATAAGGGTTTTAGAGAGAATAGATTTTACTCTGTTAAGTGGATTAATGTAAAAAACTCGCTGCAACGTAAAAGAAAAATATGGGACCAGCTTTCTAACACTAGAAGAAATCAGGTAAATAAAGCAATTAAAAAGGGTGTGAAAATTGAGGAGTTTACTTCTGAAGATAATTTACCTGAGATTTATAAGCTTATTGAGGTTACGAACAACAAAAAGATTACCCACAGATTTCCTCCGTATAAGTATTTTGAGAACTTCTTTCATCATTATATATTAAAAGGAAAGGGAAAGATAATTCTGGCACGTTATCAGAATAAAATTGTTGGAGGTGCTGTGCTTGGCTTTGAGGCAAATGAAACTGTATATTGCTTATATTACTGGGGAAAGAATAAGAGGTATAATTATATTCATCCAACTATATTTACTCTCTACTCTGCAATGCAGCTGGCCGAAGATAATGGTTTTAAGTTTTTCGACTATATGGATGTGGGGTTTTTAGACAAGAATGCGGGTCGCTCTAGGTTCTTACTTCAGTTTGGGGGTAAGCAAAAGGCCACAAGAAGGTGGTATAGGTATAACTGGAGTTTATTGAACTTCTTTGCAAACAAAATCTACGATTAAAAATATTAGCTACTCTATTAATTTTTAGAGAAGCGAGATAATTGTAAAATAATACTAATAAGAGTGCTAATACGTAGTTTTTTACAGGAAAACAGTTAAATAATAATAAATACGCCGCTTTTTACGTCATATTATTTGCAGGGTATGAGAAAACCCTCTATATTTGCATCGTGTTTTTCATGGTATTAGATTTAAGGTTAACAATGAAGATTGGTTGTCGTGAGACAACCATTCCTTTTTTATATAGGTCCCATCTCATTAAACACAAAAATTATTCTTTGTATTTTTCCCAAAGCGCCGAATAGATTATATCGCGTGTGGTATTAATTAATTCGGGTATATCTTCTTCACTAATATTTTCTGTTGATATAGGTGGGTGTATTACAAGCTCTAATTTGCCTGGTTTAAGGTTTAACGTGCCTCTTTTAAGTACATTAAAGGGCCCGTTTATAGTAAGAGGCACAATTTGCAACTTCTCTTCTGTAGCGATATAAAAAGCTCCTTTTTTAAATTGTCTCATCTTTCCGGTAAGTGTGCGCGCTCCCTCGGGAAATATAACTATTGATACTCCATCTTTTACTTTTGATATTGCTTCTTTTAATGTAAAGGCACGGGTTGTGGCATTTGTGTTGTTTACAAAAACATGTCCTGCCATCTTTGAAGCATATCCAACTAATGGCAAGCTGCGAAGACTATGCTTTTGCATCCATACAATATTGTGATTCAGGAATCCGTAGGTAAGGAAAATATCGAATGCCCCTTGATGATTTGCAACAAAGACATATGATTTGTTTTTATCGAGGTTTTCGTGTCCACGAGCACTTATCTTGCATAACGATAACCAACAGGTTAGTCGCGACCACCATTTGGCTGGATAGTAACCCCAAGTTTTACTTCCAAACAGTGGGGCCATAATCATTACGATTAGTGCGGTAACTATTGTTATTACAAAAAATATTGGAACAAAAATTAACCACTGATATAATAAGCGCAATATATTTTTCACAATTTCACTTCATTCCAGATAAACATTTCACAAATATAAATAAAATAGCGTTTATTTAGTATCGAAAAGAGAGTAAACACAATTTTTATCTCAAATAATTTCCTCGTTTGTTGAATTTTGTGTTTATTTGTGTCACGAAATCAATTACAAAATATTATATTTTACACACATGAAAGAATTTGCAAAATACATCGGCGTATTGGTGATGCTAATTGGCGTTGCTGTTTTAGTTATACCCTTTATGACAAGTGGTGGCGGAAACACCAATCTGATAATTGGAATGGCAATGGTTGTGAACGGATTGCTAGGGCACATTTATGTTAATAACATGAAAAAAGGTGGTATTGTAAGTAATGTACTTTGGTTAATAATTTTGTTTATAGTGCCATTTTTCATCTATTTATTTGCAAAAAGAGCAGCTTATACAGAGGCTGAGATTGAGGCATACAACTAGAATTTGATTAGCTGACTTAAGAAAGCTAGTGAAAAAAATCCCTGAGATTGAATGGAATCTCAGGGATTTTTTAGTACTTACTCCTTCCTCACTACATATAACTGAAAGCTCTCGTATCGCCTTACAACAACCTCTTCTCCTTTTTCTATCATCCCGTATGAAGAGACTGCATCATAAAGCTCTCCATCTATATTAACTCGGCCCGAGGGGCGCAATACTGTTGCTGCAACTCCGGTTTTACCAACCAATGAGTCGGGTTGTAATGATACTGAGTAATATCCTTCTTGATCTGCCAATAGGGCAACATTTTTGAGGAATCCTTTTTTACCAATTCTACTGCTTAGGTATATTATTAAAATCATACCCATGCCCATTCCTCCTAACACTGTCATAAATGCTCTAAATACTTCTTTTGCTGGGAGTCCTTCGAAATTGAAATTTACATTGCCTACCAGTGCCAAAACTAGCGAGATGAATATGAAAATTATGCCCGCGATGCCGGTGAACCCAAAGCCGGGTACTACAAATATCTCGAAGACGATAAAGATGAGACCTAGCACAAACAGCAGTACCTCCCAATTCTGAGCATAGCCTGTAAGGTAAAGCGGCGTGAAATAAAGTATTGCTGCGGTTATGGAAATTGCTGTTGGGAAGCCTACTCCTGGCGATTGTAGCTCGAAGTATATTCCTCCGATAATAAACATAATTAAAAATGCTTGAAGTACTCCATTGGTAAGTACTCCTTTTATCTTATCATAAAATGTGGGATTATAGGCTTCTAAATCGTAATCGTTATATCCCAAATGAGATACAATTACTTCGTGCACAGTTTCGGCAATGCCATCGCAATAGCCCAATTCTACGGCTTGACTGGCTGTTAGGGTTAATATCTGAGTGGAATCGGCATAGCCTGGCACCACCACCCTCTCGTCTACCATGGCTTCGGCAATTTTAGGATCGCGTAGCCATTTGGTTATCGAATCGCCATTTTCAATGGTTGTTATTTTGCCGTGGCTCTCGGCAGTGGCCCGCATTATACCTCTCATATACGATTGATATTTATCGGGGGCTTGGGCACCGCTACCACCATCTACAACAGTGGCTGCACCAATGGAGGCGCTTGATCTCATAAAAATTGAGTCGCATGCAATTGAAATAAGAGCACCCGCTGAGGCTGCGTTTACATCTATAAATACATATACGGGAAGTTTGTAATTTAGTATGGCTGTGCGCATTGAGTCGGCCTCGAGAACACCACCACCATAGGTGTTCATATGCAATAAAACCATGTCGGCATCGCGCTCCTGAGCTTCGTGTAGTCCGTTTTGAAGATATATCCAGGTGTTACTGCCTATATTTTCTTTTATATTAATTAGGTAGATTGATGGTTTGGTATCTTGCGCAGATATTACTTGCGGTGTGATATAGAGCAAGACTATAAGCAGTAAATATATCTTTTTCATTCTTAACTGGTTTAATACTAACAAAGATAACATCTTTTTTATATCGTTGGAGGGAATGAGTTATTTTATGTAAATTTGCGGTAATAATATAAGATTAAAATATTTATGCGAAAATTTGTTTTACTTGGTTTAATATCAATGTTTTTACTTCAGGCTAATGCTTTTGAAGATGCTAGAATGCTGCGTTTCCCTGATATTAATGGGAACCTAATTACTTTTGTTTATGCGGGTGATATATGGAGTGTTAATAATAATGGGGGCGAGGCTAAAAGGCTAACCTCACATGCGGGCTTGGAGCTGTTTCCTAAAATTTCGCCTGATGGTAAATGGATTGCATTTTCGGCAGAGTACTCGGGAAGCAGGCAGATTTGGGTAATGCCCTCTGAGGGGGGTGCTGCTAGGCAACTTACATTTTATAATTCGGAAGGAATGATGCCTCCGAGAGGTGGGTATGATAATGTGGTTTTAGATTGGACCCCAGATAGTAAAAGCATTTTGTTTAGAGCTAACAGAACTACTTTTGGTGAAAGAAATGGGAAGTATTTTACGGTTAATATAGATGGGGGTATGGAAGTGCCGCTGCCAATTGTGAATGGTGGTTTTGCAACCTTCTCTCCTGATGGTTCTGAGATTTGTTTTACTCCTGTTGATAGGGAATTTAGAACTTGGAAAAGATATAAAGGTGGTAGGGCAACTGAGTTGTGGAGATATAATTTAAATAGTAATAGTGCCGAGCAGGTGACTCATTGGGCAGGCACGGATCAGTGGCCTACTTGGTATGGTGATAATATTTATTATGCTTCGGACAGGGATACGCGACTTAATATTTGGAGTTATAATACTTCTACTGGTGAGGATGTGCAAGTTACTTCGCATACCGATTTTGATGTTATGTGGCCTTCGGGGAGTAACGGAAAGCTGGTATATGAGAATGGTGGTTTTTTGTATGTGCTTAACTTACAGAGTGGTGTGTCTGAAAAGATATCGGTTTCTATAAAATACGACAACCCAAACTTGCAAGCGAGCTTTAAGAATGTAAAAGATTTTGTGGGTAGCTACTCTCTTTCGCCAACTGGTAAGAGAGCGCTAATTGAAGCTAGGGGTGATATATTTAGTGTTCCGGCAGAGAATGGTGAGATAGTGAATTTAACAAACACGCAAGGAGTTAGAGAGATATCGCCAGTGTGGTCGCCCAACGGTAAGCAGATTGCTTATTATTCTGATGAAACAGGTGAGTATGAGCTTTACCTTATAGATAATAAAAAGGGAGCAGAGCCGCGTAAGTTAACAAGTGGTTCTAAAGCTTGGAAGAATCAAGCGGTGTGGTCGCCTCAAAATACTCATCTATTGTATAGCGACAGAACTATGACACTTTGGTTGGTTGACGCTGCTAACGGCAGACAGGTGGCTGTGGATAAAGCCTCGGCAGAAGAGATTAGTGATTACACATTCTCGTATGATGGCGGGTGGATAGCGTATAGTAAATCGTCGCCAAATTATCAGTCGGCCCTCTGGCTTTATAACGTATCAACAGGACAAAAACATCAAATTACTGATGCTGCTTTTTCGGATAGCAACCCAGTATTTAGTAGAGATGGAAGGTTTTTGTTCTTCTTATCTAATAGAGATTTTAACTTAGCGTTTAGTAGCTTCGAGTTTGATTATTTGTATAATAATGCAACGCGTGTGTATGCAATTCCGTTGAAGGACGATGGATCGAGCTTATCGCCTAATAAGATTGATATAGAGCCTTATGGGGATGAGGCGGCAGAAGGGTTGGAATTGAAAGACGCGAAAGGGTCTGAAAAGGTAACGATCGATTTGGACGGAATTCAAAATAGAATAGAGGTTTTACCAATGTCTAATGGTAATTATAATATTCTTGGTGCTGTGGAAGAGGGATTGCTTTATTCGTCGGGCAACAAAACAATGAGATACAATATTAAAGACGAAAAGAGTGAGGAAATTTTAGATGGTGTGGGCTATGTAACGACTTCTGCTGATGGCAAATTGCTTATATATCGTAGAAATGGTGAGTTTATGATTGCTAAAAATGAACCTGGACAAAAAGCTGGTGATGGAAAGATTGATTTGACTAATCTTGTTATGAAAATTGATCCGAAGTTGGAGTGGAACCAAATTTATGAGGATGCGTTTAGAATTTTTAGGGACTATTTTTATGTGGATAATATTCACGGGGTGGATTGGGCTGGCATTAAAGAAACTTATGGTGCTATGCTTCCTTATGTGCCTAGCAGGTATGATTTGGACTACATTCTTAATGAGGTGATTAGCGAAACAAATACTGGTCACTCATACGTAGATTGGGGTGATATTGGTAGCGTGGATAGAATTAATGGCGGCTTGCTTGGTGCTGAGTTAGTGGCAGATATGAAGGCCAATAGGTATAAAATCTCTAAGATTTACCAAGGTGAGAATTGGAATGAGAGCCGTAGATCGCCTCTTACCGAAAGTGGTATTGATGTGAATGAGGGTGATTATATTATCAAAATAAATGGTGAGGATGTAACTGTTGATAAGAACCCTTATGAGCTACTTGAGAATATGGGTGGAAGGTATGTTGAGTTAACGGTCAACAGTTCTTCCTCTGAAGCGGATGCTCAGTCATATATGGTGAAGACAATTACCAGTGAGCATGAGTTGAGATATTTGGATTGGGTAAATGAAAGACGGAATTTGGTAGATAAGCTATCGGGTGGTAGGATTGGATATATTCATGTGCCAAACACTGCTGTTGAGGGTAACAGAGAACTGTTTAAGGGTATGTTGGCCTATAATCATATGGATGCTTTAATTATTGATGATAGGTATAATGGGGGCGGTTTTATACCCGACAGGATGATTGATTTGGTAAACCGACGTACGCTGGTGTATTGGCACAGAAATGGTATTGAACAGCCTATGAAATCGCCTGGTTTGGCGCATGATGGTCCAAAGGCAATGCTCATAAATGGTTATTCTTCGTCGGGAGGTGATGCGTTTCCATATTTCTTTAGGAAAACGGGTGAAGGAAAGCTAATTGGTACTCGCACGTGGGGCGGACTGGTTGGTATTTCGGGAAATGCTCGTCTTGTTGATGGTGGTTATATATCTGTGCCAATGTTTGGTGTTTATGACGAGAATGGTGAGTGGATTATTGAGGGAATTGGTGTGTATCCGGATATTGAGGTTGTGGATAGGCCCGAGGAACTTGCTAAGGGTAACGATCCATCGATTGAGAAGGCTGTAGAGGTTTTACTTGAGGAGTTGAGACTTGCTCCTCGTAAAAAAGTGACCTCCCCTACTCCTCCAGATAGATCGAAATGGATAGAACATGAAATAAAATAAACAAAACTGATATAGCTGTTGTTTTATATGAACTTAAGATGAAGTTTAATTAATATAATATAGATATGTATCACTTAAAAATCACAGCTTTAATTGCAGTTTTATTTCTATTTTCTTCTGCTTCGTGCGATGAGCGCAAAACTAATAACGAACAGGAAACACCTGAGCAGATGTTGCCCCCTGTAGAGACACAAGACCCAAACACGAGCTACAAGCCTGCTTTTGATGGGCAGACAAGAATTGCGGGTGTGAAAACAGAGACTCCTTATTCTGTAACTACACTAACTTCAGAATTGGAGAGCCCGTGGGCAGTGGTGGAACTACCTGATGGCAGACTTGCTATTACAGAAAAAGGTGGCACCATGCGTATTGTAACTAAAGAGGGTGCTGTTAGTGAAGCTATTACTGGCTTCCCTGAAGTGGACCACAGGAATCAGGGTGGTTTGCTAGATGTGGCTCCTGCACCTGATTTTGAAACTAGCAGATTGTTGTATTTCTCGCTTGCCGAACGTACTTCTGAGGGTTCATTAACTGCGGTTGGTAAGGGTAGATTATCTGATGATGAATTGGTGATTGAGAATTTCACTATTATATATCGTGCAATACCCTATTTTGATAATAGCATGCACTTTGGAAGTAGGTTGACATTTGATAATGCAGGGAATATATTTGTAACTACTGGTGAGCGATCGAGCTTAGAAACTAGGTATAATGCTCAGAAACTTGAAACTGCACACGGTAAGGTTTTACATATTACACCTGAGGGGCAGCCCGTGGATGGTAATCCGTTTTTAAATACTCCTGGTGTATTGCCTGAGATTTATAGTTATGGACATCGAAATCCGCAGGGGCTAGACATACATCCAACTACTGGCGAAATATGGATTAGTGAGATGGGACCACGTGGTGGTGATGAGATAAACCTTATTAAACCAGGTAAAGATTATGGTTGGCCCACAATTACTTATGGCATTGAATACAACGGAAATACTATTGGTGATGGCATTACGCAGCACGAAGGGATGGAGCAACCGGTATATTATTGGGATCCGGTACTTTCGCCTAGTGGAATGACTTTCTACAGCTCTAACGCAATTCCGGAATGGGAAAATAACCTTTTTATTGGCGGTCTAAGCAGCAAGCATATTGCCCGTTTGGTAATCAGAGATAACAAGGTTGTGGGTGAAGAAAGACTGCTTGAAGATCAGAACGAACGAATTAGAGA
>JAAZCL010000331.1 GCA_012513315.1 Bacteroidales bacterium
GAAATCCCAAGCGTAAAAAAGGAAAAGCAAACATATACCAACAGAAATTACATCTTTTAATACTATAACTGATCTGCGGAAGATACCATCGGGGGTAAAAGCGACAATAATGTCAGCTGTGACGTGACTTTCGTTATACGCACCATAAGCAGCGCCCATAAAGTAAAGCCACATAGCTAAAAGCTTTGCCCATTCATCGTAACCATAAAGATCTGCTTGTATAACATAGCGAGTAAATGTGGCAGAAGTTATAAGTATTACCAATAAGACGGAAGTAATAAATATATTTGCTGAGGTAAAACCAATAATGATCTTATCAATTAAGCCCTTTGGTTTTGCCAATTTTAAATCTTCGCCAGTGCTACAAGTGCTTGAGTTTTGAACTTGGTCAAAGATTTTATCACTCATTTTAAACCCCTCCCGCAAAAATGGAGCTGCGCAGAACCGAGTATGATCTTGCGCAGCTTTTTTGCTTTAAATCTAGTGCATTATAGCAGGATGATACTTGTTAAAATAAATCTACTATTTGTTAATTGATTGGATTCTGGCGACCTCTTTACGAAGGTCTTTTAGAAGTGCTGGCGTATATGCTTTTTCTAACTTGTTCCAAGATTCTGCACATGCCTTTGTATTTTCAACGAGTTCTTTTGCGGTATAACGGAAAACTTTAATTCCTGCTTTTTCCATTTCTTTCATGTTTCTTTCGTCTTCTGCATCTGCACCGGCGATGCTCTTTGCAGTCTCTTTATCAATAACAGACTGTAGAACCGCGCGGTCTTTTACAGAGAGTTTGCTCCAGGTTTTCTCGCTGATTGTGAATCCAAGAGCTTCCACAGCCCAGCACGTGTTATGCCAATATTTCAGAACATCTCTAAGCATCGTATTAGCAGCGGCGACAGGATAGCCACCGACAGCATCGCATACGCCTGTCTGTAATGCCTGGTAAACGTCTGAGTAAGGGATGGTAGTAGTGTTGTAACCCATCGCATTAAGGGCATGCTTGTTGTTTTCAAAAGTAGATACACGACAAAGAACACCTTTTGCTACCTTTGGGTTAAGGGGTTCTTTCACTGGTTTTATTGAGCCTATTCCTATCATGCCCTCAATAAACCAACCAAGATGGCGTAATCCCATGGGTTTTTCAAATTCATTCATTTTCTTGTCCATCCAGCCATCTTTCGCAAACATTACTGCAACGTCTTTGTAGTCACGAACGATACCAGGCATGTTGGACATTTCCATACGGCGATCGAATTTTCCTGGTACAGATGTACAGGCCATGTCTATTGTTCCACGAACCATTTCTTCAAAAACCAGGTCATAGTCGCCCAGCTGATTTGCGGGGTAAACTTTTATTGTAACGCGACCTTCAGTTTTCTGTGCAACTTCTTTTGCAATTTGTTCCATTGCTTTTGTTGCAGGGTGGTCAATCTGAGATTGTCCTGAGAAACGTAGAACAACCGGTGCTGCTTCAGCCGATATTGTAGATACCAATAAGCACAATGAAATAATTATTAAAGAGATTAACTGGCTATTTTTTCTTATTTTCTTAATCACTAAAATTCCTCCTTATGTAATAGACTTAACTTTGGAATTTGCACTGAGTAGTGCCCAAAAATATTTTATACACGACCCTCCTTATATTTTGGCACTAAATATTATAACGTAATTTGCATTGTAGTTGTATCCCAAAAAAACTCGTGGAGCCCATTTAAATTTTAGGATGTCATAATTATAGATATGAAAATTAGTATGTCAACTCTCAGTGACGTACATTAGAAAGATAGACTTATTACGATGTGTTAAATGAGTCATCGAAAGAGGTCATTAGATAAAGATTACATTACATTATCTCTATTCAAGAATAGGTGCAGGATCGAAAAA
>JAAZCL010000332.1 GCA_012513315.1 Bacteroidales bacterium
AAGAGAAAAAAGAGAAAAGAGAAAACTCTATACAACTAAACACTGACATTATTTTAAGAGACGATACTATTATTATACCTGCCCCTATAAAAATTCATACTGTTAAAATGGGTGAGACGCTATACTCGATATCGAAACAATATGATTGCACGGTAGAAGATCTAATTTCTTGGAATCCACAATTAGAGGGTGTTTTAAAAACTGGAGATAAGCTTCAAGTTGTCAAACAGTAAGAGCAACTAATATATAAATCATAATCCATATTCCATATCTTTTATCTATTTTTGCTAATCAAATATTAAAACAAACAATTATGATTACTGCAGACCAGCTGAAAGATGTGCTGGAGCGCGAGTCCGCGCTGAGGGGGTATCTTTGACATCGATTCAAAGACTATCCAATTAGAAGAAGAAGAGCTTCGTACCCAATCACCCGAATTCTGGAACAACGCTGAATCTGCCGAAGCGCAGATGAAGATAATAAGAGAATTGAAGTTTTGGGTTAACTCATATAATAAAGTAAAGTCGGCTTCAGAAGAGCTAGAATTAGCTTTTGATTTTGTTAAAGAAGATATTATTTCAGAAGAGGAAGTAGACAAGCAATATAATCTTGCAATTAAACATCTTGAGGAACTTGAGCTCAAGAATATGCTTCGCCGTGAAGAAGATAAACTTGGTGCCGTTCTTAAAGTGAATGCTGGAGCTGGAGGTACTGAGAGTCAGGATTGGGCAGCAATGCTTTTTAGAATGTACCAGCGTTGGTGTGAGAATAAAAATTACAAAACAACCATTTCAAACTGGCAAGATGGAGATGATGCCGGTATTAAAACAGCAACAATTCAGGTTGAGGGGGATTTAGCATATGGCTTTCTTAAAAGTGAGAATGGAGTTCATAGGCTCGTAAGGGTTTCTCCATTTAATGCGCAAGGTAAACGAATGACATCATTTGCCTCAGTATTTGTTGTCCCTCTAGTAGATGATTCAATTGATATCGAAGTAAATACCTCAGATATCAGTTGGGACACATTTCGATCTTCAGGTGCCGGTGGTCAGAACGTTAATAAAGTAGAGACTGGCGTGCGGTTACATTATACTTATAAAGATCCAGATACGGGAGCAGAACAAGAAATTGTAATCGAAAACACAGAAAGTCGCTCTCAGACGGGCAATCGCGAAAATGCAATCAGATTACTTAAATCACAACTATACGAGATTGAGCTCGAGAAAAGAAGAGCCGCCCAAGCTGTAATTGAAGCAGGTAAAAAGAAAATAGAATGGGGTTCACAAATCAGGAGTTATGTTTTCGACGATAGAAGAGTAAAAGATCACAGAACTAATTATCAAACATCAGATGTTAATGGTGTAATGGATGGGGAAATAGATGATTTTATAAAAGCCTATCTCATGGAGTATGGAGGAGATTAATATCCAAAATAAAACAAACTATCGAACAGCTCTGATTATTTCAATTCTATTTCTAGGGTTGATTATATTTAGAGAAATAAGATACTACCTCGGGGGTTTTTTAGCTGCTATAGCCATGTATTCTCTTTTAAAAGGGCAAATGATACACTTAACAGAGAAGCTCAGATGGAGTAGAGGACTAAGTGCCTCAATTATAGTTCTTGCTTCAATAATATTCATCCTTACTCCACTTACAGGAATAGGATTTCTAGTTGCAGATACAATATCAGGAGTAAACTTAGACCCTGCAAAAATTACAACTGCAATAGATGATTTTGTTGTCTTAATTGAAAACAGGTTTGGGATAGAAGTTTTTACACCTCAAAACCTATCATTTTTACCACAAGCGGGAAGCACTATTATGCAATCTGTTGTATCAGGTTTAAGCTCAATGGTAATAAATAGTATAATAGCAATCTTCGTTTTGTACTTTATGCTATTTAGTTACGGACATTTTGAAAATGTTATTCTTGAAATTCTTCCATTTACTAAAAACAACAAATCAACGCTTCGTCAAGAGACAAAGTTGATTATTCTTTCAAACACAGTTGGAATACCAGTTGTAGCCCTTACACAAGGAGCATTGGCGTATATAGGTTATTTATCAATGGGAGTGAGCTCCCCTCTTGTTTTTGCTGTCCTTGTTGCATTCACCACAGTTATACCAGTTGTAGGAACCTCACTTGTGAGGGTACCCATAGGAATCTCGGCATTACTCAGTGGAGATATAGTTAGAGGCATTATTCTTTTATCTTATGGACTTGTAATTATTGGGGGCTCTGATGCAATATTACGTTTTATGCTTCAAAAAAGACTGGCAAACATACATCCACTAATTACATTTTTTGGAGTATTGATTGGACTTGCCATTTTTGGTTTTTGGGGTATCATCTTCGGTCCTCTCCTACTTTCTATGTTTCTATTATTATTAAATATGTACCGCCACGACTACATTAAAGGCTCAGAAGCTGAACCTCGTATTACAGCTACCGAGGACTCTAAAAGTAAAATATTATTCAGGAAGAAAAAAAGGAATCCTTATTAACAGCTGCTATTTAATGGGGTCAATAGATAATCCAAACAATGCAAAATCATATTTAACAGGGTCGTCCCTATCTAACATCTTTAAATTATCTGTAAGCTCAACAGCTGTTTTCCAGTCGGTTTGTTTTCTAGTAATTAATCCAAGCCTTCTTGCTGTTCTATCAACATGAACATCTATAGGGCAAATAAGCTCACTTTTAGGAATTCTCTTCCATAAACCTAAGTCAACACCATTTTCATCACTTCTTACCATCCATCTTAAAAACATATTTAAACGCTTGCATGCAGAATTTCTCGCAGGTGTAGCTACATGTTTACGTGTACGAACCGGAGCATTTGGATGATTAAAGAAATTAAACTCAAATTTGACTAGTGATTCCTCAATTGAATTGAATTTGCCATTTTGTAAAAATGCATCTTCAAATGTGTCGTACTCCTTATAAAAGCGTTTAAAGTAGTCTACAAAATATAGCAAATCAGTATCATTAAAAGTTCTATGTTTAAACCCAATCATAGCTTTAAGATCTTCTTCACTATGATCTTTAATAAATCTATAGGGTTCATTTTCAAACCTGTTTATAAGGTCGTGACATTTATCTATAATTGTCTTTCTCTGGCCCCATGCAAGAATTGATGCAAAAAACCCCATTATCTCCCTATCCTGTTTTAATGTAAATTGGTGAGGTATTATTATTGGATCGTTTTCAATAAATGTGGGGTTATTATAATATGAAGCTTTTTCGTCTAGCAGTTTTTTCAATTTAATCATAACAATATCATTTATCCTTCACAAAATTACCACTATTTCTTAAAAAACCTTACATTTGCAGAAACATATTAAATACTAATCCTTTCTGTTGATGAAACGAGAGCTTTGTCTTTTATTAATCTTTTATATACTTTCTCTATCCATAACGGGCCAGATTAGCTACGGTGGCAAACCCCTACCTCTATCTGCAGATGCAAGCACAAGGCTCCTTAGCGCCACTCAAGAACTATTTGTTGATATGCCTAAGTTTGACGATCAAGCTGCGTTATGGAGATCTCAACAAGATAAATCAGAATTCAAAAGTCTTGAATTTGCTCATAAATTTGATGTACATCTTCGTCCCGACAATTCGGGCATAACGTTCAATTATGGTAACGCCAAAATTTGGAGAATTGGCATTAGGTCTAGAGGTGCATATTCTTTAAATATATTATTTTCTAAATTCAGGCTACCGGAGGGTGCAAAAGTATTTGTTTACAACTCAGATCAAACTGAAATTCTTGGTTCTTATACATCTGAGAACAATAGCGACCTTAATCTCCTCCCGATACAGCCCATTGGAGGAGATGAAGTTATTGTTGAGTATCATTTACCATCAGATATAGTTGATGCCGGAGAGCTAGAGATTGGAGAAGTTAATCATGATTTCGTTGGTATATTTAGGGCTACTGAACCGCGCGACCCAGTCCAATCTTGTCATCCTAACTTAATTTGCTACCCTGAAGATATAGAACCAGGTAGTGGAGTTGTTGCATTAATAATAAATGGTACTACATACTGTACAGGATCATTGGTAAATAATAGCTCAGAAGATGGCACGCCATATTTACTCACTGCAACACACTGCTTAAACAATGATTATGATAGCAGATTCCTGAATAATAGAAGATATAATATGGTAGCAGGAAATATTGTTGCATTCTTCAACTACAATTCTCCTGTTTGCTCTCCCGATATCAGAGGTCCATTACAAATGACACTAGCGTCTACTGATTCTGTATTAATAAGTGAAAGGCACGACATTTCACTGTTAAAATTTAAACAGAATCCTCCAAAAGAATATCACCCATACTATCTAGGATGGAATGTAAGCTCCGCACTTTCTCCGCCATTTCATGGAATTCATCATCCAAATGGAGGTGTAAAAAAAGTTGCAATTGAAGAAGATAATTTAGGAATAGGTTCATTCGATTATCCTAAATACAATATGGAGCCGGCCTCATTTTGGGTTGTAAGAGACTGGGAAATAGCAGCAACCGAAGGTGGCTCTTCGGGTTCTCCACTCCTCGACAGAGAAAAACGTATAGTTGGAAGTTTAACTGGAGGAGAATCTTTTTGTTCTTCCACTCGTGGACCTGATATTTATGCATCACTAAATAAATTTTGGGATGTTGAAGGTTCTCTCGAAAACGCTAATCCTATAAAGTTCTATCTAGATCCTGAAGATACGGGAACACTTCAACTAAAGGGTCTTAACCCATATTCGGGAGAAGCTTTTACGAAAAGTCATAATTATAAAATTGAAGAGAAACCCACCGAATCATATTTTAACTCAATTCCTATGTTTGCTACAAACAACACCTATGGCTATTCTGAATATGCTGAAGAGTTCTATAGTAAAAACAATGTGCAAATTCATGGAGTGTTTGTTTCGTCACCGTCAATTAATAATATTGATGGAATGCAAATACAGATAAGGGTGTACTCAGGTGAAAAGGGACCTGAAAGTTTAATCTACGAGTTACCTTACAATTATAGTTATAGGTATTACAGTGGTTTCGGTTTTAATTACGGTAATCGCGATATGAAGCATAATATTGAGAATTATATAGAATTCGAAAACCCTATTACCCTATCAGGTAGTTTTTATGTATCATATTCCGAGAGAAATGGAATCCCTAACGGTTTTTCTGCGTTAAATACAAATCCACGTAAACTAGGTTCGGGTATTGAATCAACAGCATGGATGAAAGGACCACAAGGCTGGGTCAGATCGTCTGAGAACATCGAGAACCCAATTAATACATCTCTATTTATTGCTGCTTATGGAATTGGAGATGTTACAGTAAAAGATGATCAAGGGGCGAAAAAAACAACTATATCGGTATACTATTCAAGTGAAGTCAAAAGGATATTTATTGAATCTGAAGACGAACTTCTTGAGTGGGAATTGTATTATGTTTCTGGGCAAAAACTTTATCAAGAAAGAGCAGACAAAAGTATAAATAGAGCTTCCATTTCAGCTGTCCATATGCCAAAAGGAGTATATATAGTTAGAGTCAGGACTGCAAACGGAACAATTAGCCGCAACAAAGTTCTTCTCTATTAATTCATTTATTTAAATTTCTTCTGCATTTTTATCTATAACTGAATCTATTCTTGGTTCTGCCGATTTGCTCATTTGTTCTTTTAAATATTCAGAAATAATATTGCTCCCTTTCTCAGAGCTAACGGGAGATATTTTTTCATCTAAATCTTCAGAAGCAATAACATCTTCATCACTTTCGTTATTGTCAACAATAGGCTCATGAACAACTTCTTGCTTCACTATAAGCTGATCACCAATATTAATTCGAGACGATTTCAATCCGTTCCATGAACGCAATTGCGTTAAATTAATACTGTTTCTTTGTGCGATATCACCTAAAGTATCGCCTTTTCTTACTCTATAATAAGTATTTACAGTTCTATTGTCACCTTCACTTCCTGTTTGTGCTAATGTTGCCTCATTAGCTGTTTGCTGCAAAGGAGCTGCCTTTCTGCCAACAATCAATCTTGCACCTATGTTTAATCTATCTGATTTTAAATTGTTCCACGATTTTATAAGAGATATGGTTGTTCCGTTTCTTCTAGCAATAGATGAAAGGTTATCACCCCTCCTTACACTGTAGTAAACATTTGTGGTATTCCCATCGCTAAGAGAGTGTGTTCCATCCATATACCCATCAGTATATGTACGATGAGTAAAATAATTATTCCTATTATAATTTATAATGGAGTCATTCCTGTCTATATAAGCGAACATCTTATCACTAGGAAGTACAAGTGAATATGGCTTAACATTACCTGGAATCCTATCGCTCTTAAATTGTGGATTCAACCTTTTAATCTCGCTTAATGGAATATCTAGAACACCAGAGATCTGTTCAAGATGAATTTGTTCACTCACATGAATTGTATCTAGGGTTAACGAGCTTCCATAATTATGAACAGGACAAATATTATGGTCTACATAGTGATTCATTATATAGTTAGCAGCTATAAAAGCAGGAACATATCCACGTG
>JAAZCL010000333.1 GCA_012513315.1 Bacteroidales bacterium
ACTCAGTATTTGTTATATTTAGTTGTGTAGAGAGGTGAACTTCAACTCCTATACTGCGGGCATACATAAGTACAGCCACATCGGCAGCAATTATTGCAGTGAGATCTGCCTCTTTTGCCGCATCAACAACCTTACGCATAAGCGCCATATCGTTGTTGTATATAATAGTGTTTACTGTGAGATAACTCTTAATATTGTTCTCTTTACATATCGCTACAATTTTGTGAAGATCGTCAATTGTAAAGTTATTTGAAGATTTTGAACGCATATTCAACCCTTCAATTCCAAAGTAAATTGAATCTGCCCCACCCTGAATAGCTGCCATGAGAGATTCATAGGAGCCAGCGGGTGACATTATTTCATAATTTTGTCTCAGTTTCATTGTGTAGCTCTGATTTTAAAGTGCAAAAGTACAAAAAATCAGCGGGTTTCACATTGTAAGGTAACTTTATCTGGAAATTCAACGGCGTACTTTGCAGACAATTGTGCTACTTTTGCTTCATTGCCAGTTATGTTTGAGGGTATATAACTATTTCCCACTACCGACTTATCAAATAATTTTTCATACCATGTACATGATGCCGTATACCTTCCGTAGTTGAGATCTAAATGATAACCGTCTCTACAAAAAGTATCTCCTAAACCGGTAGCTCTTCCGTTTTGAATTGCTGTTCCTGACGGAATAATAATATCTATTTCTTTGTCTTGTGCAACCCTGCTTGTTGCATCAATTATAGCATTGTACATCACTAACTGGTCGTTACTATAATTGGCGAAACCCTCGTGTGTAGAACTTTGCTCGTATGCCCAGGTTGCATGTAAAATAACCTCTACATGTGGATTAGTAGAATACCCTTTAATGATTTTAATCAACTGGTTTATATATGGATAGTAAGACTCATAGATACCCGAGAGTGAGCTCACCTGCTGTAAAGAGATGTAATCCCACTCCTCGTCAATAATTGCATCTAATAATGTAAAATCGGGAGTGGTTATTTTCTCACCATCAACTATTTTGCGATATGAATAATCAGAAGAGTTATTTATAAAATTATTATAATGCCGTTCTAATGAACATCCACCGATGTACATATTGCCAATGATTATTGTATCGCCAGCTGCAGTAGCTAATCCGGATAGATAATATTCTATAGCGTCTTCTGAAAAACTATTACCAATTGCTAATATTTTTATTTGTTCCGCTTTAAGCGTTGCTATAGAAATAACTATGGAGAGAATGAAAGTAGTAAACCTTATCATTATTATATATTTTTATGGTGCATTCAAACCGAACACACCATAATAATTAAACTTACTTGCAAAAATAGTTATTCTATAGCTATTCTATAGTTATTTTCTTTATCATTTTTTCTACATCATCAAAAGCCTTGCTCATAACGTCTTGCATAACACCTCCTATTTGTTCAGCAAACATAGCCGAGTTCATTCTGGAGATATAGGTATTTCCGTCGGATTTCTCATAAACCGAAACTCTGCAAGGCATCATATTAGAATAAATTCTTTGTGAATCTTCAGATAGCAACTGATAAGCATAATCGGGCTTACACATCTCTACCACCTTTACAGGGAGTACGTCTTTACCGTTCTTTCTCATTGTTTCCTGCAAATCGAGAATTTTAATTATTTTCCACTCATTTTCAGGCACCAACTCTGTAAGCTGATTTATAGTTTCTTCAAAACCATATTTGCTTCTGTTCTCAAAAAACATTGTATCCATATATAAATCGGTTTATTAGTTTTTCAACAACACCTCTTCAATAGCCTGCTTGAATGCATCTTTAGGAAGAGCACCTTGCGCCATTTGCGGATCTTCTCCCATTGGAACAAAAAGAATTGAAGGAATACTCCTTATACCAAACTCACCTGCTAATTGCTGCTCAGCTTCAGTATCTACTTTATAAATATAAATTTGTCCTTCATATTCCGCTGCAAGCTCTTCAAGTATTGGAGCTATCATTTTACATGGTCCACACCAATCGGCATAAAAATCTATTATAGCCGGCTTATCACCTAAGTAAACCCATTTATCGGGAGTTTCTTCAAAATTAGCCACTTTAGTTAAAAACTCTGCTCTTGTTAAATTGATTGTTTTTTTAGTTGTTGTTGTCATATTATTTTCAATTTTATTGCTGTTTGTCTCGGTTTTGCTTGTATTATTATTTTTACCTTGGTTACCGCATGCAACCATTGTGAAGCTGAATGCCAATGCCACTAATAAGATCCCTTTTATTTTACTTTTCATAATTATTTATATTTATCTATATCATTATTGTTTTCTGATACATCATTCACTATTACTGTTTTTACCCTTTTCTTATTACTAGAAAACATTTCAAAAAGCAGGTATCCTAACAC
>JAAZCL010000334.1 GCA_012513315.1 Bacteroidales bacterium
GCAGAGTATGAGCAACCTTGGTACACTAACGATATGACCATTGTGCGGAAGATAAAATGCAAGGGGGCAAACCTACGCCTGAGTGCCGAGATAAATAATATTTTTAGTCAGGATTATGAAGTGGTGCTCAACTATCCTATGCCTCAACGCAATTATAAACTGGCACTTACGATTGAAATTTAAACTTATAATAATATGAGAAATAATAAAAATATCAATGTCTTTTTGATATTACTGTCGCTGTTAACTCAAATCATGCTTAACAGTTGCAGAAGCGATGTTGAAATGATTCTATCTGAAGACATTGCTATTGGCAACCCCGAAATAATAAAGGGATATAAGGGTTTTTATCTGCTCAACGAGGGAAATATGGGCAGCAATAAGGCTACTCTTGATTTTTACGATTTTGCAACAGGCATTTATACCAGAAATATATATGCCGAGCGCAACCCGCACGTGCCTAAAGAGATGGGCGATGTAGGAAATGATATTGGCATCTACAACAATAAGATATGGGCGGTTATAAATGTATCTAACAAAATAGAGGTTATGGATGCACAAACAACTCAACGAATTGCTCAGATTGAGATACCTAACTGCAGGTTCATTAAATTTCATAAGGGTTATGCGTATGTTACTTCTTATGCCGGACCAGTAGTTATTGATCCAGATTACGAGCAACTGGGTTTTGTGGCTAAAATTAACACTGTTACTCTTGAAGTGGTTGATCGTTGCCTGGTTGGTTTTCAGCCCGATGAGCTAGAAATATCTGTTGATAAAATATATGTTGCCAACTCTGGTGGTTATATGGGTGCCGGAAACTCTGATGGTTACGAACGCACTGTTTCGGTAATTGACATAGCAACCTTTAAAGAGGAAAAACGTATAGACGTTGCTTATAATCTAGAACGTATTAAAGCAGATAGCAGGGGCAATCTTTGGGTTAGCTCACGTGGTGACTATAAAGGGTTGCCTGCTCGTTTATATTTCCTCGACAGAGAGAAAGAGATGATAACTGATACCATCGATATTGCTGCAACTAACTATTGGATTGACAACGACTTACTTTATGTTTATGGCACCGAATTTAGTTATATAAATAATAGCTGGAATATATCGTATTCTATTGTTGATACTAAATCTCGTGAAATAATTAGTAGAAATATTATAACCGACGGTACCGACAAAGAGATAGAAAAGCCTTACGGGATTATGGTGCATCCCGAAACGAAAGATATTTTCATTACAGATGCAGGCAACTATGTAACGCCAGGGGTGATATATTGCTTTGATAAAGAAGGCAGAAAGAAATGGAATGTTGTAACTGGTAACATCCCCGGACACTTTGCATTGCTACCGATATACAACTGAATTGCAAAAAGTTTAAATATAATAATAATAATAATCAACATAAAAAAGTAAATCATGAGAAGGAAAAACAATGCATTTAGCTATAAACCAAGCATGCTAATAATATTATCGCTTCTAATAGTTTTGATTGGCTGCTCTGATGATGAACCGATAGTAATTGATACCGAGACCCCAGATATAGAAACAGAGAATCCCGAAACAGGAGTAGAAGATCCTGGTGATCTTCCTCCGGTAGATGACATTAATTATGAAACTAAAGCATTCACTTTGCTCACGCTCGAAAAACCATCGTATTTAACCAGTGAAAATGAAGTACAATGGGAAGTAATTTCATCACCGTCGGATCTGTTCCGTATATCGCATTTGCAAGAGCAAACAACATTGTTTATAGCCGCCGTAGAAGGAGAGTATGTTTTAAAAGTAACAGAAGGTGATATTGAAGGAAAAGTGATAATAAAGGTTGCAAAGCCCACTATACAACCGTCGCCATATATAGCCAAGGTATTTGATTATATGCCTGCTCCGGGCCAATTTGTAAATAAGTTGCCTGAATATGAGGAGGGAGATACGCATAGTGATATGGTACAAAAGGCCAACGAATGGTTGGGGGGTGAAGATGCATGGACCATCACTCTTGGTGGTTGGGGTGGTTATGTAGTATTTGTTTTTGACCATACTATTGTAAATGTAGCTGGAAGACGTGATTTTAGAATCAATGGCAATGCATTTGGAAGTGCAGTGAGTAGGCCTGGCGCACCATTTGGCGGCAGTTGTGAGCCAGGAATAATTATGGTTGCATATGATAAAAACAAGAACGGCAATCCCGACGATGATGAATGGTATGAGATTAAAGGGAGTGCGAGCTTTAGTGCTGAAAGTGAACCGTGGTATGACATTGCTTTGGAAAGCGGAAACGACACACGAGTAATTAGAGATTACGAAATGACATATCACAGACCAGTGAGCGAAGAATCAGAAATTGAGGCACAAACAGATAATCCCAACTCATTTGCATCTATTCAAAATTATATTTACTGGGAGGATAATAAAAACAACAATGGATATAAAGTTAAGAATGTATACCATAATCAAACATATTACCCTGCCTGGGTTGAAGATGATAAGTTGACATTCAATGGAGTTCGTCTTCCCGAAAATGGCATTAATGAGGGGGTGCATGTCCCTGGTATGAACGATGCTAATGTATACTACGTACTTTATGGCTTCAGATATGGCTATGCCGACAATTATCCCAACATACATGATAATTCAGCTATTGATATTGATTGGGCTATAGACAAACAGGGAAATAGGGTTGATTTGCCCGGCATAGATTTCGTAAAGATTTATAACGGGGTTAACCAAGAAAATGGCTGGCTAGGAGAGTCTTCTACGGAAGTTGAAAGAGGTACAGATCTGCATCTTTTGGGTAAAAACATAAGCACAATATTGAATTAA
>JAAZCL010000335.1 GCA_012513315.1 Bacteroidales bacterium
AGAGTTTTAATATACCTGGTATGGCTATAATTGTTATTACAATAATATATCTCTCAATAATTATATTAACAATTTGCTTCTCTGCAAAAAATGGTGTTAACTTAAACATTGCCAGTAAAAACAATATTACAAGAATAATAATGTTTAAACGATAGTGCGTTCTTAGCAGCTTAATGGTGGCGTCTAATTTTTTATCAGTCTCAATCATTTCGAAGCAAGTTTATAAGATTCATCAAAAGGAGTTCTGTTTAAGATAGATCGCCCTAGTGTAACTTCATCAGCATACTCAATTTCATCACCTATCGAAACACCTCTGGCAATTATACTCACCTTTACATTATGTGGTTGAAGTTTACGGAAGATGTAGAAATTGGTAGTATCTCCTTCCATTGTAGCGCTCAGGGCAAGTACTAGTTCTTCTATCTCCCCTATTTTCACCCTCTCCTCTAGGCTAGCTATTTCAATGTCCGAGGGCCCAATGCCATCTATAGGCGAAATAATGCCGCCCAACACGTGGTAAAGGCCTTTAAACTGACCAGTTCTTTCTATGGCCATTACCTCTTTTATGTTTTCTACAACACATACAAGAGATTTATTGCGACTACCATCAGCGCATATTTCGCATAGGTCGGTGTCCGAAATGTTATTACACTTCTTGCAATACTTAACCTCTTGTTTTAGCTTTACAATTGCTTCGGCAAAATTCACCACTTTTACTTCATCTTGTCTTAGCAGATGTAGTACTAGCCTAAGTGCCGATTTCTTCCCTATGCCGGGGAGTTTTGCAAATTCATTTACAGCATTTTCTAATAATGTAGAAGGGTAGGGACTATTCATAGAGTAATGAGATATGTGTGCATTCACAAAGATAGTATGATTAGGTTTTCTGTACAAATATCTTTTTAAATTGATTGATTTCTACACTTTGTCTGTTAATTTCTACCGATTTCGTTTTTTGTTACATATAAGTTAGTAAATTTGTAACATAAATATTATAGAGGTAGCACTGTTTCGCTAAGATAAGTGAACCAATATTTCCAAAAAATTTTATAAAATAGGTTACAATATGAAAGTACTTTTGGCAACAAGTAAGCCCTTTGCATCACAAGCTGTAATTGGTATCCAAAATGTCATTGAGTCTGCAGGATACACATTTGAAAAACTAGAAAATTACAGCGAAAAGTCGCAATTGCTTGATGCTTTAATTGATGTGGACGCACTAATTGTTAGAAGCGATATTATAGATGCCGAGATAATTAATAAAGCTCCTAATTTAAAGATAATTGTAAGAGCAGGAGCAGGTTATGATAATGTTAACATACTAGCTGCAGAAGAAAAAGGTATTTGTGTAATGAATACTCCTGGGCAGAATGCCAACGCGGTTGCAGAGCTAGTTTATGGAATGATGATTTATATACAGAGAAATCAGTTTGACGGATCTGTAGGTCGTGAGCTAAAAAACCGACGTTTAGGTTTATACGCTTTTGGTAATGTTGCTAAAAAGGTTGCAAGAATAGCAAGAGGTTTCAACATGGCAGTTTATGCTTTCTCTCCTACACTTACTCACGACGATCTCCGAAAAGAGGGTGAGTATGGCGTTATTACTGCATATAGCAACAGAGAGCTGTTTGAAAATAGCGATATAGTTTCACTACATATGCCTTTGTTAGATGACACTCGCAATATTGTTAATTACAATTTGTTAGCTTATATGCCTCAGGACGGACTTCTTATAAATACTGCAAGAAAAGAGCTCATTGTTGAGGAAGATCTTATCCGTATTATGGAGGAGCGACCATCATTTCAATATGCTACGGATGTTAAACCCGACAAGCATGAGGAGTTTCTTGCTAAATTTCCTAGGCGATATTTTTCTACTCCCAAAAAATCAGGTGCTCAAACAACTGAAGCAAATCGTAATGCGGGTATCGCATCGGCACATCAGATTGTTGCATTCTTAAAAAATGGGGATGATCGTTATAAGGTTAACAGTTAAGACTCTAACAATATAAATTAAGAAAAAAACTCTATAAAACTTATAAATCAATGGAAAAGTACAATTTTAATGCAGGACCTTGTGTTCTCCCCAGACAAGCAGTTGAATCTGCTATTGATGCAATACGCAATTTTGATAATACAGGGATAGGCATTCTCGAGATATCACACCGTACTCCAGGCTGGGAACGCATTATGCAAGAAACCCGTGATCTTTGGAAAGAGCTTCTTAACATACCCGAAGGTTATCATGTACTATTTCTAGGAGGAGGAGCAAGCACTCAGTTTTTTACATTGCCTGCCAACTTGATGAAGAAAAAGGCTGCTTATTTGCAAACAGGTGTATGGGCAAAAAAAGCAATTAAAGAGGCTAAGTTTTATGGCGAGGTTGATGTAATTGCTTCTTCAGAAGATAAAAACTATTCGTATATACCTAAAGATTATACAATCCCTGCCGATGCCGATTATTTTCATATTACTACCAACAATACTATCTACGGCACCGAGCTTCATGAAGATATAGACAGCCCCGTTCCATTGGTAGCCGATATGTCGTCAGATATTTTAAGTCGCCCAATAGACATCTCAAAATATGGTGTTATCTATGGTGGTGCACAAAAGAACGTTGGCCCTGCAGGCGTAGCATTTGTAATTGTTAGAGAAGATTTGCTTGGACAAACCGGTCGCCCCATTCAAAGTATGGTAGACTACCGTACGCATATAAGCGACTCAGAGAAAAACCAGTCGATGTTTAATACCCCTCCTGTATTCTCGGTTTTTGTTATGCACGAAACACTAAAGTGGGTAAAAGAGCAGGGTGGACTAGAAGCTATGCATAAATTCAACAAAGAGAAGGCTGCTATTCTGTATAATGAAATAGACAGGAATAAGCTGTTTGTAGGTACTGCCGCCAAAGAAGACCGTTCTATTATGAATGTTTGCTTTGTTATGAGCGATGAGTACAAAGACAAAGAAGCCGAATTCTTAAAGTTTGCAACAGAAAAAGGAATGGTAGGTATAAAAGGTCACCGTTCTGTTGGCGGTTTCCGTGCATCAATTTACAATGCATGCCCCCGAGAAGCAGTTGAAGCGCTAGTGAAGTGTATGCAGGACTTTGAGAAGCAATTGTGAAATGGCGTGAGTTACAACAACATGAACTACTAATTAATTTAAAAATAATAATAGGAAAGGGAGAGTTTCACTTAGTTGATTCTCTCCTTTTTTGAATCGTCTATGTTAGGGATAGAGTAATGATTTCTTTGTTTACACAATTTTAGGAGTAACAGAAGAAGTCAAAAAATCACGAATGTAAATGTGTTCTATTCCCTTATAAGTATTTTCGAATGAACGTTCACCAGATACAACTATCTTGGGATAATTATCTTTTATCTTCAACAAATTGCCAAACTCTCTGGCGATAGTTTCGGGTTTAGACAATTCTACTGCTACCTGTACATATAATGTTTCACCGGCTCGTGTACAAACAAAATCGATTTCCTCGGTCAAAAGTGTTCCTACAGTTACCTCATAGCCACAATAAAATAAATGATTGCAAACAATGTTTTCCAATCGTTTTGCCCTGTCTTGCGGTTTGTAGCCCGCCACCACATTGCGGATTCCCATATTTTCGAAAAAGTACTTTTGACCACGTTCAAATAAACGTTTCCCAATAATATCATAACGTTCTATGCGATGAACCACAAATGCCGAAGCCAGAGAGTCTGCATATTCAGATACCAATGTTGGCGACATTCGTATGTTTTGACTTTTCAAAAAATCACTGATGCTTTTCGAAGAAAAAAGACTTCCGATATTATCTGCCAAGAAACGGATTAGTTGTTCCAAAAAGGCTGTATTGCGTATATTATTGCGAGCAACAACATCACGAAGAACTATGGTTGAATAAACCGAACGAATGTATTCCATTACCACCTCTTCACGCATTGGCAGGTGAATTAGGTAAGGTAAGCCACCGAAACGGTTGTATTTTTCCAGAGATTCATCGTCATTATTCAATTTGTGAAAGTCCAGAAACTCCATATAGGAAAGGCTGTATATCTTAAATTCAACATACCTGCCGCCAACTTCGTTTGCCAAATCGCTCGAAAACATCTCTGAGTTGCTTCCAGTAATGTAGATGTCATTACTGTCGTTCAATGCCAAGGAGCGTATAGCAACTTTGAAATCTTCTATTTCTTGAATTTCATCAATAAAAATGTAGTTTCTCCTTTTACTCATTAATCGAGTTGCAATATAATCATGCAGGTCTTTTGAAGACACAATATCCACATAGGCAATGTCTTCCTTGTTGATATATATGATGTTGGCATCATGCTCTTTATTTCTTATTTCGTTAATAAGTTGATAAAGAATATAGCTCTTGCCTACCCTTCGATGGCCAATAATTACTTTTACGATAGGTGTCTGCATAAATGGCTTTATGCGCTCAATATAAAAACATTCTCATTGATTCATGACTACTTCCTACTCGATTAAATATTTACTCTGCAAATAACCCCAATTAAGTACCAACCAAGTCCTGATTCTCCATGAAATTTATGAGGAGGATCAGGAGGAGGTTGGGAGAATGTTGGTGTTTGCTCTGTAATTACTGCCTATATGCATAAACACAAAAAATGACAGTTTTAGTGCTTTAATTTCAGATAAGTACTTTCGATTATTTAAATGGTTATAATTATTTAACAATAAAAACATACGAATTTATTTGACAGCTACGAAAAGTTCGTACATTTGTGATGTTGTAATATTGTAGTTGTAATTAATATAAAATATTATGGAGCGATTAACCCCTCAAGAAGAGAATGTGATGTTGCATGTATGGCAACTAAACGAATGTGCAATTAAGGATGTAGTTGATAAAATGGAAGAGCCAAAACAACCATATACTACTGTTGCATCAATTTTTAATAATCTCGAGAATAAGGGATATTTAACTATGAGGCGATTTGGTAATGTAAAAGTATATAAGCCCAAGATTACAGAAGCGGCATATAAAAGACACTTCTTGTCTGACGTGGTAAAGAGTTATTTCGATAACTCATATAAAGAACTGGTATCTTTCTTTGCTAAAGAGCAAAAGGTTAGCGCCGAAGATCTTAACGAGATTCTAAGGCTTATTGAAAAGAGCCAGAAATGATTATAATAAACCATTAAAACAAAAAAATATGCACCCTTTAATTATCTATCTTATTCAAGTAAACCTTGCTTTGGTGCTGTTTTATCTCTTATATGCATTTCTGTTTAAGAGAGATACATTTCTGCATTTGAGAAGGTTCTATTTTATTTCTAGTATCGCTTTCTCTTTGCTTTATCCTTTATTGGTAGTACCTGGACTGAGCGATGTTTTTAATTTTATGAAGGACGAGCCAAAGGTTGTTGAGGCTACAGTTTTCTTTGAAGCTCCAACTATGCAAATGATTATAGATCAACCCGAAGAGGCTGTAAGGTCGTTCAATATCCCATGGGAGCAAGTAATATCAATTATTTATATTGCCGTTACGCTCTTTTTTATCTCACGCTTCTTGTGGCAGTTGATATCAATTTTCAGAATGAAGGTTAAGAGTAAAAAAGTATCTGTATCGGGTGTTGACGTTTATGAATTAAGGACTGATATTACACCTTTCTCCTTCTTTGGAATGATTTTTATTAATACAGATATGCACACCGAAGAGGAGCTTAATCAAATAATTATTCACGAGCATACACATGTAAAAGAAAGACACTCACTTGATGTAATGCTAATTGAAGTATTATTACTCTTTAGCTGGTGGAACCCTTTTGTGTGGTTCTTTAAACGAGAAATGGCTATGAATCTTGAGTATCTTGCCGACAAGGGAGTGCTTAGGAAAGGGGTGGATAGTCGCGAATATCAATACCACCTTTTAAGACTGACTTATCATGAAACTGCAGTTCAGATAGTAAATAACTTTAATGTATCACAATTAAAACAGAGAATTATGATGATGAATAAAACCAAATCTTCTTCGCTTAAGCTGGCAAAATATCTGCTGATGCTGCCAATGTTTTTTGTTCTTATTGCAGCAAATAGTGTTTATGCGAGAGAGAATGAGCAAATTATTCAAGTACCATCACCGCCACCACCGCCACCACCAGTTAAATTAGCAGAAACAGATGAGGTTTTTGTGGTGGTTGAAGAGATGCCTGAGTATCCGGGTGGGGTTGATGCAATGATGAGATTTTTAGGTGAGACTATAAGATACCCTTTTGAAGCTATGACTAACGGTATTCAAGGTAGGGTAATTTGCAATTTTGTAATTGAAAAAGATGGCTCTGTATCAGATGTACAAATTGTAAGAGGTATAGATCCACATTTAGATGACGAGGCTATACGAGTAATTGAGGCTATGCCAAAATGGAAACC
>JAAZCL010000336.1 GCA_012513315.1 Bacteroidales bacterium
ATCAGATATAGTCTTAATATATCCAAGTCCTCTCACAAGATACTCCACTTTGTTTATCTCAATCGTTTCCGCACCAATATCGAGGTTGCTATTTTGAATAGCATGCATTAGGTCCATTAGAGTTAGACCATATGCTCTCATAGCGTCTGGGTTAGCTTCAACCTTATACTCTTTTATAAAACCTCCAATGGATGCCACTTCCGCAACACCACTTGCAGAGGCAAGGCTATACCTTACCTGATAATCCTGTATCGACCTTAGCTCTGCGGGGTCCCAACCACCGGTAGGCTCTCCTGTAGAAGGGTTTCGTCCTTCCAGAGTATACCAATAAATTTGTCCCAAAGCAGTTGCATCAGGACCAAGACTGGGTTGCACGCCTGCAGGTAATGTGCCGGGTGAAAGTGAGTTAAGTTTCTCCAAAATTCTAGAGCGACTCCAATAAAACTCTACATCATCTTCAAATATTACATAAATAAAAGACATCCCAAACATAGATGAGCTTCGGATGGTTCTCACTCCCGGAATGCCAAGAAGCGATGTTGTAAGTGGATATGTTATTTGCTCTTGAATATCTTTTGGTGAGCGCCCCATCCATTCAGTAGATATAATTTGTTGATTATCACCAATATCAGGAATAGCATCAACAGGCACAGGGTTCCTTGGCAGAACACTATGCCAATTAAATGGAGCAGTAGATATTCCCCAAATTATGATAGTTGCCAATAAAATGATTGTAATCATCCTATTGTTTAGGAAATACTTTATGATATTATTGATCATAGAATATATTTTTAAAAAAGATTATTGTAATTCGTTAGGCTAGTTATTAAACCATAAATAAGCCTATTGTGTTTTATTCCTGTATGTTTAATTTATACAGAGCTGTATATATTGCAAACAGGTTTTTATAGGTATACATGTGTTACCCAATACTGTAAACAATATTACTTTAAAATCAAATACGGTAAATGCAGATGTAAGTAAGAATGCTTACATCATCAAGGTAAAGTCCTTTAGTGGGAAATTTTAAGGTAGTTAAAAAAGTGTTTGAAACTGGTTCATCAGTGTTCAATTGATTTATCACTGCATAACCTAACACATCAATAGATAGAGGATATATCCTCAGTTCGGGCTGTATTGATTTTGTCTGATACTCATCAGTAGACAACTTCACTACTTCTGTTTCACAACAGGGTTTATTTGAAATTGAAGTATCATTATGTTCTATGTCATTGCAGCAGGTATCATGACTATCAGTTGTTTGATATACTTGAAGAGAGCTAAGCTCATCACCACAGTAATGCATTGCAATTACAGGTTGGATGGCTGTAATCAACATAATGATAAGTGAAAATATGGCTGTAAATCTCTTCATCTTCAAATAAATTACTGCAAAACTATATGTTATATGTTTGAAATCAAAATAAAGATGATTTAAATTTCATAATGAGATATTACTTACCCCAGCTCCTATTTGCTCTATTACCCATTTTAAATACCAGCTTACCACCTTCCATTATATCAAAATGGTCAATAAAAACACTATTAAGCAGTTCTCCATTGAACGATGCCGATTGAATATATTTATTCTCAAAAGAAGTGTTATTAGCTTCAATCTCTAAGTACTTGCCATTGCCCAAATCAATTTTTACTTTGTCGAAGAACGGACTACCAATCGTGTACTCAGTTGTACCTGGTGTGACAGGATAAAAACCCATTTGCGAAAATACAACAAAAGAAGAGAGTCCACCACCATCTTCATCACCTGGCACACCCCTCAAGTCGTTCCTGAACCATTGATTAATTAAAGTTCTGATCCTCTTCTGAGTATTCCAAGGCTCGCCTGCATAGTTATACAAATAAGGAATATGAAGAGACGGTTCATTTGCCATAGAAAACTGTCCAACATTACCTG
>JAAZCL010000337.1 GCA_012513315.1 Bacteroidales bacterium
AGCATTCGAATAGGTATTTTAAGTGTTAAATCTAAAACTTTTTGGCAATTATGCTTTATTTACTAAAATATTTACTTATATTTGCCTTGTAGATATAAAAAATGTGATTTTCAAGATTAAAAAGAACGCTTTCTTATTCAATTAGTATATATTATTGTAATAATAAACTAACAAAGCAACTATTAAGCTTTTTACAATTCAATTAATTATTTATACAACAAAATCTATGAAGAGTAACAAAAAATCAATTTTGAGAAGAAATGGAGTCTCTAAAACTCTGTTCTTGCTCATGTTCTTTTGCTTTACACTTTTGTCTTATGGACAAACGATTGTAAGAGGAAAAGTAACAGATTCAAAAGGAGAAGAGCTGATTGGTGTTAATGTGAAAATTAAAAACACACAACAGGGAACTATTACAGATATCGATGGAATGTTTTCCTTATCTGTAGCAAATACCAATCAAACGTTGGAACTATCGTATGTTGGATTTCAAACATTAGAATATCCTCTTAACGGCAGAACATCACTAAACATAACATTATTGGAAGACACAGAGTTGTTGGACGAGGTTGTGGTTGTTGGATATGGTACTCAGAAAAAAATAAGTGTAACGGGTGCCATTTCAAGTATTTCAGATCGCGAAATTGAGAGAGCTCCTTCACTTGGTATTACCAATGTGATTGGTGCACGCGTTGCTGGTGTATCTATGCTGCAAAGCTCAGGTCAGCCTGGTGGAGATGCAGCGTCATTATTAGTACGTGGTCAAGAAGCTGTTTATATTGTAGATGGTGTACAAAGATCATTTAACGAAATCGACCCTAACTCAATAGCATCAGTATCAGTTCTTAAAGATGCTACTTCTGCGGCGGTATATGGTCTAGATGCTTCTGCTGTTGTTATTGTAACAACTAAAAGAGGTAATTCTGATAAGTTGAAAATTAGTTACAATGGTAAATTTGGTATTAGTGAAAATGCCAATCAATTAGAATGGTTAGATGGACCAGGCTATGCATATTGGTACAACAAATCACGTGAAATGGATGGTGATGCCCCGCTTTTTACAGGCGAACAAGTTCAGAAAATGAAAGATGGTGTTGATGGATGGGGAAACACTAATTGGTATAAAAAAGTATTCGGTAGAGGTTCTACTATGCATCATAATGTGAGTGCATCAGGTGGAAATGATCAAGTTAATTTCTTTACAACTATAGGTGCTTACCAACAAAAGGGTAATGTCGATCTTCACAATTATGAGCGTTATAACTTAAGGGCGAATATAGACGCTAACATTACGGATTTTCTAGAAATGCAGTTAGGTATAGCAGCACGTATCGAAGAAAGAGAAAATCCTTTTTATACATCTAATCCAGACGATTGGCATAATATTCCACTACAAGCAGTTAGAGCGCTTCCATATATACCCGAAAAAACAATGTTTGAGGGAAAAGAGTATTATACTTCAACAAGAACTGCATCATCACCTGTAAGTCCGTTAGCGGCAATAAATGAATCTGGATATAGAAGATCAAATAATACATATGTTCAATCCGACCTCTCTTTAATATATGATGTGCATGGAGTGGAAGGTTTGAAAGTGAAGTTTATGGGTGCTTATGATAAACGCTTTCAATTTGTAAAGAGTTTGGCAATTCCATTTGAAACAATGATGGCTACGCTTCCAACCACTTCTACCGAAAGCATTGGCTATACTAAGTTTACAGATAATAGTGGTAACACTTCTTTGACTGAATCTGCTTTTCATTCAACTAATGTTGTTACTCAAACAAGTCTTAACTATGATAGAACTTTTGGTAAGCATACCATTAGTGCTTTAGCTTTAGCAGAAACACGTAACAATTTTGATAACACATTGGGAGGAACCGGATATGGTCTCGATTTTATTGAATTAGATGAGTGGGACAATATAACAAATCAAACTGGTGGTGGTCAAGAACGTATTCCTAGCATTAGTGGAAGTAGCAAACAGTCTCGTGTAATAGGATTTGTAGGCCGATTGAATTACGAATTCGATAATAAATATTTGGCTGAATTCACCTATCGTCGCGACGGGAGTTATTTGTTCAGCGGAATGTCTGGTTCACGTTGGGTTGACCTCCCTGCCATATCTCTTGGTTGGAGAATGGATCAAGAAGAGTGGTTCGAATCAGATATTGTTGACAACCTGAAATTAAGAGGTGGGATAGGTAAATCTGCCACATCGGCTGTTAGTGCATATCAG
>JAAZCL010000338.1 GCA_012513315.1 Bacteroidales bacterium
ACAAAGTTGATAATTTCCCAATGTTTACAATCAGCTCCATTGATGAGATTAAAAACTGCAATGCTAGAGCAAAGTTTTTAAAACTATCATATCCAGATCTCACTGATGAAATGATCTCCTTCTTAAAAGAGAGTAATGGTGTTGTGGTAATTCTTACTACAAACCATCTAAATAGAGTGGGTGAGCAGAGAGCGTTTTTTCATAAATTGTTAATCGAAGAATGTGATATACCCGTTGTTTTACATCAAAGCTATAACGAAGATGAAGCCGAAGATATTCAAATTAAGGGTGGTGTAGATTTTGGCACTCTTATATTAGATGGGTTCGGTAACGGAATTATGATGAGCAACGAAGGTAAAATAGATATAAATGATATGGATGCATATTCATTTGGTCTATTGCAGGCTGCAAGAGCCAGAACCAGTAAAACAGAATTTATCTCATGCCCCGGTTGCGGCAGAACTCTCTTTGATCTACAAACAACAGTCGCCCTAATTCAAAAGCATTTTTCTCATTTAAAACACCTTAAGATTGGTGTTATGGGTTGCATTGTAAATGGAGTGGGAGAGATGGCAGATGCCGACTATGGCTATGTTGGTGCTGAGCATGGCAAAATTTCTTTATACAGAAAGAAGCTGCTTGTTGAAAAGAATATACCTCAAGCAGAGGCTGTTGAGCGTTTGATTCAGCTTATTAAGGATCATGGCGACTGGACAGAGCCATCATAGTATGAATTTTTTGTATTTTTGCATTATATGAAAAAATTAGTAATTGTAGGTTGTGGTTATCTTGCAAATATAATAGCAGATGCTTATTTAAATGAGTTATTACCTCTTTATGATTTAGTGGGGGTTTATTCACGAACTAGCTCAAAAGCCACTCTTCTTTCTGAGAAAATAAAAAGCGGTGGAAGAGAGTGCATTGCTGCAACATCTTTAGATGAGCTACTTGCACTTAACCCCGATATATTAGTGGAAGCAGCAAACCCTGCAGCAATGAAAGAGCTGGCTGTGAAAACGCTCGAAAATGGCACATCCATTGTAACCTTATCAATTGGTGCTTTAGCTGATAATAATTTACTAGATAAAATAAAAAGTGCTGCTAATGCAAATGGCAGCAAAGTTTACATAGCTTCGGGTGCCACAGGTGGTTTTGATGTGTTAAGAACAGCAACATTAATGGGAAATGCCACGGCAAGTTTTTTTAATGAAAAAGGAGTTAGGGCACTTAGAGGTTCACATCATTATAATAGTGGTATGGAAAATGAAAACCAAACAGTTTTTTCTGGAACCGCAAGAGAGGCTATCAATACTTTTCCCACTGGATTAAATGTAGCAGTAGCAGCTTCACTGGCAACTGTAGGACCCGAAAAGTTGCAAGTAACAATGGAGTCTACTCCCAACTTTACAGGAGATAGGCAGCGTGTAGAAATTACAAACGATGAAGTTCATGCAGTAGTTGATGTTTTTAGTGCAACCCCTGCCATTGCTGCTTGGTCTGTTGTTAGTACTTTACAAAATATTGTTTCTCCTATAGTTTTTTAGCTTCTCTTTTTCTCGCACCATCTTGTAACTTCACTCGTACTTTGCCCTTACCTTGCTCGGTTAATCCTCGTTTACAAGAGAGGGTGGTTAGAGCAAAATCAGACTTAAATAATAGTGAAGCAAAAGATTGATATGACAAGTCTCGCTTTAGTGAAGCTTAAAGTGTAATTCCCGTAAACTCAGATAAGTTACTCAACACTTTCTCGCTCAGTCGGTCAAACGCCTGACGTGTTCTACCTGTGGAAACTTGCATGCATTTTACTTTAGGATGACTAAGAAGATGTTCTCCACCTAATGCACCAACGGTATCGCAATAACAAAGATTGTTGCCTTCAAGCCATTTTATAAATGGTTCTTCGTCCCATGCAGGTGAGAGTCCGGTGTTGAACAATATTTTGTTATCTCCCATTTTTTCAAACTGTTCTTTGTGAATTAACACCGTGTTTCTGTTGAGGCAGCAGCAAATCATTTCGCATTCGGTAAGTAGTTCATCTAATGGAAGAAAACGATATCCCTTTGCTTTAGCTTCTTCTTTTTCACTTCTGGCAAAATAACTAATATCGGCACCAAAAAAGTGTAAAGCATCGGCTATCATTCCACCAGACTTTCCTAGCCCTACAATACCTGCTTTTAGCCCGGTAATCTCTCTAGCCACTCCATCCCAGGGCTCTTGATCAAAACCGTGAAGACAGCGCACCAATTCACTAATAACATATTCAACTACACCTTCATCTCCATAGTCTCTTATCCCGGTTACAGTTATCCCTCTGCTATTTGCGTAATTTATATCAACATTTGCACTCTCGGGGGTATATAGTGAATTACACATACCTATATACTTTAAATTCGGGCATTCTTCCATAGCAGTTTTGGTAAGTTGAGAGGTATAACTAAGTAATACGGCATCGGCATCGTCAATTCTGCTGGCTATCTCCTCATCATCTTCAGGAATATCAAAGTACATTATTACATCTTCAGCAAATGAAATTAAGTTGTCTTCTGCAGAAGGAATTAAGCTCACGGGTTCTATGGCAACTAATTTCTTAAACATATTAACTACGCTTTTTATATTGATTATTTTTATTTCAACAAATATAGGTTGATGTAACCAGATACAATAATTTTTTCAAATAATAATTGTTGTCCAAAATTTGGTGTTTTAACGAAAAAGTAGTAATATTGCACCCGCTTTTGAACGGTATAAACTTATTTTGTTTACTCCTGAAAAAGTATTGTTCTAGGTCCCATAGCTCAGTTGGTTAGAGCACCTGACTCATAATCAGGGAGTCACTGGTTCAAGCCCAGTTGGGACCACCTAAATAATTAGAGGGATTGGCTTAATTGTCGGTTCCTTTTTTTATTGAATTTATCTGGCAAAAAGAGAGAGATGATAAAGTCTAATTTATTCATCTCTCTCTTAGAATTTATATAATACTTATCAGACTTATAACTACATTTCTGTTATAACTTGGTAATTAGGTACAAGTGACTTCATTATTAACCATCCAATTAGATATGCAAATGCGCATATACAGAAGACGATAAAATAGCCCGACTCAATACCTTCAAATCCAATAAATTTAAGATTCTTGTTGGCCGAAAAATCAAATAGAAGACCCGATCCCTGATTTATAAAATAAGATCCAATTCCGCCTGCCATACCACCAATACCTGTAATAGTACCTACTGCGTACTTTGGAAACATGTCGCTAACGGTTGTAAATATATTTGCCGACCACGACTGGTGTGCAGCTGCTGCAATACCAATAATAATTACGGGGAGCCATACTGATATTGTACCTAGAGGTTGTGCAAATAGAATTAAAACAGGGAACATAGCAAACATAAGCATTGCTCTCATTCTGCCCTGGTAGGGATCCATTTTCTTCTTTTTCATAAAGTATGCGGGGAAGTATCCGGCTGCAAATACAGATATCATTGAGATAGCATATACAAGGAATACATGTGGGGCACTCTGAGTAGAATTTAATCCGTATACCGAACTTAAATATGCAGGAATCCAGAAAAGTAAGAACCACCACACACCATCGGTTAGGAACTTGCCAATTGCAAACGACCATGTTTGTTTATGCCTGAATGCTTGTTTGAATGTTACTTTACGACCAGCTTTTTCATCTTTATTTACCGGTGCAGTAATTAAAGCAGCGTCTGTAATATCATCTTGATTAATATAAGCTAATTCTGCAGCATTTACTCTTTTGCTTTTTTCAGGTTTATCATAAAAAAATACCCAGAATCCCATCCATACAAAACCTAGTGCACCAATAATAATAAATGCCATTTCCCATCCCCAGGCTCTTGCAATAAAGGGAATTGTTAGTGGAGCAATTAAGGCACCAATTTGTGCACCTGCATTAAATAAACTTGTAGCATATGCTCTGTCTTTTTTTGGGAAATATTCAGCTGTTGCTTTTATAGCAGCGGGGAAGTTTCCTGCTTCTCCAATAGCAAGAACAAGCCTAGCAAATACAAATAATGTAACACTTACCGATACTACCAAGGAAACATCACCTACTGTTCCAATAGCTTCGCGTGCACCTGCAAAACTCGTTGTCCATTCACCTGCAACAATACCAGATGTGACCAAACCGCAAAACGCATGTATTACCGCGCCTACAGACCAAACTCCAATAGCCCATAAATACCCTTTTTTAGTGTCTAAACGGTCAACAAATTTTCCAGCAAACAACATCGACACCGCATAAAAGAGCGAGAACAATCCGGCTATCATACCATAGTCGCTATTTGTCCAATGAAATTCAGGTGCTATAAAGTCGGCCCACGTAAGCGACAGTACTTGTCTATCTAGATAGTTAACTGTAGTGGCTAGGAATAACATCAGACATATTGTCCAACGTTGATTGGTCATTTTTGCTTTTTCTTGTTGTAGATTACTCATGATTTAAATTATTTTTGCTTTTAGCTATTATGTTTTTCACTCTCTTATATGTTTTACTATTGATAAACACTCTTTGCACAGTTCGGATATTTTATGCCAATCTCCACTTTTAAGGGCATCATGGGGGAATAGATTAGATCCGATTCCAACGCAAGTTACACCTGCTTTAAACCAATCTGTGAGGCTATCTTTATTGGGTTCAACGCCACCTGTAACCATGATTTTGGACCAAGGCATAGGTCCTTTTATGTTCTTTATATATGATGGGCCTCCCACATTGCTACCAGGAAATACTTTCACAATTTCTGCTCCCAGCTCTTGTGCCAAGCCTATTTCTGAAGTAGTAGCACAACCAGGAGAATAGGCTATTTGTCTACGGTTGCAGATTTTGAATATTTCGGGATTTAATAAAGGGCCAACAATAAAGTTTGCTCCCAATTGAATATACAAAGCAGCTGTTGCAGGATCTACAATAGATCCAATACCAAGTATTAGTTCGGGACATTCTTTATCGGTCCATTTTACTAAATCGGCAAATACATCATGTGCGAAATCTCCTCTGTTAGTGAATTCAAATACTCTTATTCCTCCTTCGTAGCATGCTTTTACAACTTGCTTTGCAACATCTATATCTGAATGATAGAAGACGGGTATTATACCTGTCTCCTCCATTGTCTGATACACTTTTAATCTTGAAAACTTTGCCATACTTAAATATTTTATCTGACAACCCTTCCGGATCCGTCACCTTTCATTAATGTTTCTACATCTGATACCGTAACTAAATTGAAATCACCATAAACAGTATGCTTCAAGCATGAAGCTGCAACTGCAAAATCAAGCGCCTTTTGGTCGTCACCATTATAAGTGAGTAATCCGTAAATGAGTCCTGCCATAAATGAGTCTCCACCCCCTACACGATCTACTATATGTGTAATATCATATCGTTTAGATTGATAAAGCTTATCGGAGTATAGACAACCTCCCCAAGTATTATGGTTTGCATTAATGGAGCCCCGAAGTGTTATGATAACTTTCTTTGCACGAGGGAACTTCTGCATCATTTGTTTGCACACCGATTCAAATTCGGAAGCATCAACATCTCCTCCTGTATGCTCTACCTGAAAACCGTGGGGTTTAATACCAAACACTTTCTCGGCATCTTCTTCGTTGCCCAGTATTATATCGCAACCTTCAACAAGTTGGGGCATTATTTCTCCGGCAGATTTGCCATAATTCCAGAGGTTCTTGCGATAATTAAGATCGCACGAGACTGTTACACCCATTTCGTTGGCAGTTTTAATTGCTTCTAAGCAAGCATCTGCGGCACCTTGTGATAAAGCAGGCGTAATGCCGGTCCAATGAAACCAAGTAGCATCTTTTAAGATCTCTCGCCAGTTGAACATCCCTTTCTGTACATCTGCAATTGATGAGTGTGCTCTATCGTAAACTACTTTTGAAGGGCGTGCAACAGCACCTGTTTCGAGAAAATAAATCCCTACTCGCTCACCACCACGCAGTATTTGTGTTGTACCTACGTTGTATTTCCTTAGATCAGATATGCACCATTCGGCAATATCATTTTTGGGTAAGCGTGTTACAAATTCAACAGGTATGCCGTAGTTTGAAAGCGATACGGCTACATTAGCTTCACCACCTCCAAAGGTTGAAGTAAGGCTTTCTGATTGTATAAATCTTTTATATCCAGGTGTGGCCAGACGAAGCATTATCTCGCCAAATGTTACAACTTTTTGCATTCTATTTAACCTTAAATATTAAAGGATTATATATTTACTGTTTGATACTTTAAGGGGAGCAAACTCTCCATAATTCATATTTTACTCTGATTTACAAAAAAACGCTTGGCTTAATTTAAATGTAGGCACAATGTGGACGTACACAAAATTAATAATTATTATTAACCATACAAATTAAAAAAGAATTATTTTTAAAAACTGTAAAATGCTTAATGGTGCGAAATAACGATAATTAAAATCGTTTTTTAGTTTAATTATTTTTCGAACCTTAAAAAATCATATATTTGCATTAATTGATTAAATTAAAAATAGTCTTAAGTTTTAGAAACCTCAAGTAAATCTATAATTAAATATATATTATGAAACTAGGGAAGTATAGTATTGGAGTGGGCGATCGTTTCACTCTCCAGGGAAAAGCACAGCTTAGTGCAATAATGAAAGCAAATGAGAAGGGATTAGAAATCACTCCAGTATGGAACAAATCTAACAGAGAGCATATTTATGTTGGTACGGTTCCTGCCGATACACGTAAAGAAGCAGATGAGGCAGTTAAAGCACTTAATTATAAAGGAGCTTATTTTGTAGATGCTGATCATATTAATTTAGATACTGTTTCAAAATATGTTGAGATGTCAGACTTCTTTACTCTAGACGTTGCCTCTTTTATAGGTAAGGAAAGTAAAAAAGAAGATGTTGATGCCTTTGTTGCATCATGCACAAAATATATGGGTCAATTACAGATACCTGGAATAGAATCACCATTAAATATCACCAATGAGCTCTTGGAAGATGTAGCTGGCAAGTTCCTAGCCGCTACACAACAAGCCTATGAGATTTATTCATATCTGAAAAAAGAGAAAGGTGAAGGCAATTTTATAACTGAGGTTTCAATGGACGAAGTTGAGTCGCCACAAACACCTATAGAAATGCTCTTTATCTTAAAGATGTTGGCAGAAAAAGGTGTACCCGTACAGACAATTGCACCAAAATTTACTGGTAGATTTAATAAGGGTGTAGATTATGTGGGCGATCTTGATCAGTTTGCCAAGGAGTTTGAAGAAGATGTGCTAGTAATAGACTATGCCGTAAAAGAATTTGGCTTACCTCAAGATCTTAAATTAAGTGTTCATTCAGGAAGTGATAAATTCTCAATTTACCCAATAATGGCTAAGGTAATAGCTAAACATGATAAGGGGTTGCATGTAAAAACAGCAGGCACTACTTGGCTTGAAGAGGTTATTGGATTAGCTGTTGCGGGTGGTGACGCACTTAGCCTGGCAAAGAAAATATATGAAAATTCATATAATCGCCGTGATGAGCTTTGTGCACCATATGCCGATGTGATAGATATAGATCCAGCTCAACTTCCATCTGTTGAAGAAGTTAATGGCTGGTCGAGTGAGAAGTATGCTAATACACTACGTCATATTCCTGGCCACCCCGAATATAACTCAAACTTCCGCCAACTCATTCATGTTGCTTATGCAGTAGCAGCAAAGATGGGCGATGAATATACAGATCTATTGACTAAGCATGCCGATGTAGTTGGCTCTTGTGTTGAGGAAAACATTTATGACAGACATTTAAAAAGGCTATTTAACCTTTAGAAACTGACATTTTAATTTTCTAAATATCAGTAAAAAAACGATTAGGAGTATGTCTCTTAATCGTTTTTTTTATTGTTAAGTCGCTAATTATCACATCATATATATATATCTATTGAGTTTCAGGACTAGACACATTAAGTTCCCACTAAGTCTGTACTAACTCCTTACCAAGTCCCTATTAACACTGTACTAACACTGTATCCTCCTCGTAATTATACAGGGTTAATTAGGACTTGGTAGGGGTTAATTAAGAATTAAGATGCAACTTGCTTTTATCATACATCATTTAAGCATCATAAAAAAAAGCGCAAAATTGTTTTTACACAATTTGCGCTTGCAAATTAAAACTGAGAGAATTAAACTTCAAAAACTCTTATAATAGTCTACAGTTTCTTTTGTGATAATATCTAGCTGAACGAAATTTTGTATAGTTACTGGTTTTTTAAATATTAAATACTCAAGAAGTGTTTTCATTGCATAAAATCCTTGATACTCTGGCCCCTGACCAATTAGCAAGTCGATATGCCCTTTTTTTACTGCTTCTATATTAGGTGTAGTTAAGTCCATGCAAATCATTTTCACATTATCCATATTGTTATTATATAGATAATCTGAAACTATGCTTCCGCGAGAGTTCATAACTACAATACCTGGTACGTTTTTATGATTTTTGAAGAAATGCGAAAGATGCCTTTCATTGTCTTCAGGTTGAGATACTGAAAATGGTATCTTGAGCACCTGATTCATACTTTTCATTTCAGATAGATAATCAGTGAATCCTTTTTTTCTTAAAATGGTGGTATACGCACTACTGTCTCCCGTTCTTACAGCCTGCAGCAGTCCGATATTAGATCCTTTAGGAGTTATTGAAGTTATTAAATTGGCTATTAGTCTACCAACCATATAATGATCTGCCGAAAAGAAAGCCAAAGGTTTGCATTCATCAACAGAAGAGTCAACAAAAATATACGGTATTTGTCTTTCATCCATTTTACTGCACAATTTAATGGTTTCCTCTCTAAAGGTTGTTCCAATTATTAGAGCATCCATTTCAAAACGAGATATCTTTTCGAAGACTTCTCTACATGAATAAATATCGTATTGATTGTATGTAAATACATGATACTCTACTTTTATGTTCTCATATTCATCCAATGTATGTTTTATTCCGTTGTGAATACTTTCCCAATATGCTCCACTTGAATATTGTGGAGTGGTTACTGCAATTTTATACCTTCTTTTTAGTGAAAGGGATGAAACATGCATGTTGGGTCTATAATCTACTTGTTCAATAATTTTCTCAACAGCTATGCGGGCATCATCCGAAACATTTCCACGGTTATGAAGAACTCTATCAACTGTCCCTGCCGATACCCCGGCCATTCGCGCTATATCTTTTATTCTTATCTTTTTATCCATAAAAGAGCTTTAATTTAGATTAAATTGATGTTTAACATAAAATTACACAAAATGAGTGTTGTGGTAGATTTTTTTTAAGTAATTGGCTTTGAATTATTCAAATTATTTGTATTTTTGTGTACGTGCACAAAACTATAGTTTATTTTCCATTTATAAAATAAAATTTGAAGATATTTTTTATTTTCTTCATAATTCAATATAACATTAAATATCAATTTGTATACTTTAAAAATAATAGATGCTGTGGACGTAAACAAGTATAACGCCAGAAATATAATTTTTAATAATTTACTATAATGAGTAGCTTTATTCACGCTGATTTCATGCTTCAGACCAAGACAGCAGAAAATTTATATCATAATCAGGCGGAAAACCTGCCAATTATAGATTACCATTGTCATTTGGTTCCGAAAGAGATTGCTGAAGACCATAAATTTAGTACAATTACCGAACTTTGGCTTGGAGGAGATCATTATAAATGGAGGCTACTTAGAGCTAATGGAGTTAGCGAGAAATATATTACAGGTGATGCATCTGATTGGGAGAAGTTTGAAAAATGGGCAGCTACTGTTCCATATACTATGAGAAACCCAATGTACCACTGGACACACTTAGAATTAAAAAGGGTTTTTGATATTGATGATTTATTAAACCCTGATACTGCTCTTGAAATTTATAATAAGGCAAATGAAATGTTGCAAATGCCCGAATATTCGGCAAGAGGTTTAATGAAGAAATTTAATGTTGAGGTTGTTTGTACTACAGACGACCCTTTAGAT
>JAAZCL010000032.1 GCA_012513315.1 Bacteroidales bacterium
ACCACGAATTACAATATCCGGGTCTTCTTCACCCGGCTTGCCAGATGTAGTCATGGTTACCACGCCCGGTAGATTACCGGTAAGTGCCTGACCTAAACTGGTTACACCCCCTGTGCGCTCCAGAACCTTGCTGTTTGTTTGAGCAATAGCTCCAACAACACTCTCTTTTCTTTGCTGGCCGAAACCAACAACTACTACCTCATCTAACATCTCAGTATCTTCCATCAAAATGATCGACAAGTTAGTCTTGCCATTCAATTGAATTGTCTGAGATTGCATACCAACATATGTAACAAGTAGAGTTGCATTTGTAGGTACGTTTAGTAAAGTAAAATTGCCATCCAAATCGGTAACTGTTCCGATAGATTCACCTTCCACCTGAACAGTAACACCAATCAGGGGAATTCCTGCTGCATCTTCAACAACACCATTTACGGTAATGTTTTGAGCATACATAGATAGGGAAAATGTACACATTATTATTAGACAAATTCCCTTCAATTGTTTTGAAATTTTTCTTTTCATTCTCTGATCTGTTTAGATTAAACAAGTAATTTTTGACGATTAAAGCTTTTCATTGTGATAATCGAATAGTTTAAATTTTCTCATGATTTCTGAACTTTTTATTATTTAGTTTTGTAATATTTAACCATATGAGTAATCATATATATTCATTTTTGGGAAAAATACTTTTCAATGACCTGTTGATACTGAAAGCATTAAGTGTATTTTTATGTTAATAATAGTATTTTGTTAATTGTTATGTGAAAATTTGTTCTTGCAAATATAGAGCTCATATACAATAGTTGCAAATTAAAAATCATGTTGTAAAACATGTGTTATCAAGTAGATAAATATTGTATATAATACTATATCCTATAATTGTATGAAATACAGTTATTTAGTTTAGTTGCAAAGAGTGTTGCAAAATATGATTCGTGAAAACTGAAATTAGTTAAATGTGTTAAAATGCAACAGGGGTTTTTAAGGAACTTGAAATAAGCCCCACGAATATTACTTTATATAAGCAAATATTAAATAAGAAATTTACTTATGAATTATTTGAGAGGTTTGATTTTCTTTTTATTATAACGGTATAGTCTTGGCGCCCTATAAGGTACATCTTTTTGCACTTCATCAAGCTTTTCTAATCCTTCTACCTGAAGCATTTTTTTCTGAAAATTACGTACATCAGATTTTGTCTCCAAAATAGTATCATAAAGATTACGCAGTTGAGTCATAGTGAACTTGTTGGGAAGAAGCTCAAAGAGTGTGTGAGACTCATATTGTATTTTGTTGCGAATGAATTTGAGGGCTTCTAAAGCAATCTGGCTATGGTCGAATGCTAGTTGCATTTCCAATAGCGACTTCAAATCATACCATCTTGCAGTAGTGTTTTCTGATTGAAATATAATTCTTCTATTAATTTTAATAAGGGCAACATATGCAACCGTTACTAACCTACCAATTTTTAATTGCGTAGTTCTTTCTAGCCATTGCTTATCTCTTGGCTTGTTTGCTCGTTCCGGGTCACCAAAACTTCGGAACTGAGTAAGGTAAATATTTTTTAATCCAGTAAGGTCATTAAGAATCCTATATGCGGCATCATCAAGATCTTCATCTTCAAATATAATGCTTCCAGGCAATTTTTTATCACTTAGGCCTTTTTCAGCATTACTTATATTGCGTTCAATTAGAAGTATTTTTAATTCTTCTCCGTCAAATCCAAATATAACACAGTCAATTGAGACATATGGATATAATACACTCATTATATGATACTTTTATTTTGTGAATTTCAATCATTATATTTAACAAAGATAAAAAATATAATGATTGAAAAAGAACGCAGACTATAAATTGTAATACTCTGCGTTCTAAATTTAATTACATTTTCTTAAACATATGTTTATTCTTTAGTAAGATTAATCTTATACGTTTTAACCACTCCCTTGTAATCGAAATTTACAATGGCAGCTTCTGAATTTGTAACTCCTTGAGTAATGTCAATTTTTACATCTTCATTTGTAGATGTGGCAGTGATATTAGGATTATCAACGGAGCTAGAAGGTACATTATAAGTAGCCTCATAAAGATTATACTCAGTTATTCCATTACTATTTGTAGATCTTACTGGAGTCTCCGGAAGGTCTAACAATTCACCGTTCGCCATAATACTTACTTTAGGAACTATTGGTCTATTCAACTCCTTGTTTTTTGAACTGAACCCCAAACCAATATAATCCACAAGGACCTCTGAGTTACCTTCGGCAACAAGATAAATAGCATTCTTTTTATCAAGATTGTCTACATACTCAGAAACATTCACACTAAATTTAGTGATCTCTTGTAAAGAGTTGGCTGGTATTTTAATCTCACCAATTTTCTTGCCATTCCAAACATTATTTTCCCAAGGACCATCCAACATGATATTAACTTTAAATTCTTTATCAGTTCTGGGTCTCAAGAATAAATTGAATGAAGTTTCATTACCTGGTTCTGTTCCTTTAAAAGCCTTTAAGCCTTTCGTGTCTTTGTCAAGACCTCCAAATCCAAAATACTTATAACCCACGATATCCTTATCTTTTACGTTTGATACCGGCATATCGTTGTCCCAAATATCCCAAGAATCTTGCTGAAGACCTATGTCAGATAGGTAACTGGCATATCCGGCCGAATAATATTTATACGGATCCAAGCCATATATATTAAATCCTTCAGAAGTAACCTCAGCGCCTTTATATTCATTTCCATTGCTATCTTTAGCAGTCCAAATGCTGTTTTCGGCATATGGGTCATAAGCTCTAATTACCACTTTACCTCCATCAGCAACTGATGCCTCATCCCATTCAATAGTAACAGGTGCTACCATTGGCTGACGCGCATTGCCAAAACCTCTTGGAGCTCTGTGATAAAAAGCGTACCACTGATCATTAATTTTTTCAATACTACCATGAGTATTGTGACCAGCATAAGTTGTTTGAAGTGCCGTACCATCTTCATTCAATACCACTGCACGTGAGTCTACCAGAACGCCACCACTTTTCCAAGGTCCTAGTGGGGTGTCACCATACGCGTAACGTAGTGCAGAATTTGTACTAGAAAGTCCATAATCAGGACCAGAATATCCGCTATAAACCCATACAAATTTATTGCCTATTTTACGAATTGAAGCAGCTTCAAAAAAATTGAATGCACCCAAATCCTCACCTGGAAAAACATTAGGATACTCAGTTCCCTCCGGATCTCTTATAACTCCGTAGCGAGAGCTTGCAGGAATAAAATAATCAATTACTTCTCTACCTGGTCTTAATGAATACATTGTATTCTGATCGAGCTCACCGGCAAGTGATCTCTGAAAACCCCAGTATCCGTATGCTCTGAATCCAATTTCATAATCAGGATCATTGGGATCAGTAATATAATCGACATAAACAGAGGGGTCGAAGCCCATAATACTTCCCGGAACAGTATTGGCCCCATCTTCTGTAAGGTTTATAGGAGTAAAAGGACCGTCGGGTCTATCTCCTTTGGCTACCATAGCTTCTCTGCCCGGACCTCTACTATGTGGATATAAATAATACTCTTTAGTTCCGTCTTTTCTAATAACTTCAACAAGGTCAGGAGCGTACATAACATCCCATTGTCCATTTACAAAATGTGTAAAAATAGGACCTTCATCACGCCAGTTAGATAAGTCTTCAACTGGTGCAGACCATGCTCTAATATCAGGACCGCAATAACTAGTGTATCTTAAGTCATGTGAGCCTATAATGTATGCCCTGTATTTACCTGGGTTATCGGGGTCTTCAAAAACTCGTGGCTCCCCGTCGGGAAGGTGCTCCCACAAAGGAAGATACGGATTGGCTGATACCGTAGCCTGCTGATTGTCATAAGCTTTTGTATTAGCCGACTTGTTGCTTCCGCAACTCATTGCTAATAAGATTGCTAAAGAAAATAATACTCCATTATTTTTTAAAATAGATCTAAACATCGTTGTGTTCTTTTTATTGAATAGTTCTTTTTTTATTTATCTTGTCCTGTATATTCACTTATTAATTGTGTTACCACAGGCTTTGGGTTATGATCACGATCAAAAAGCAGTGGATAGTCTGTTCTTCCTCTTACAGGAAACCCGTTTTTCCAAGAATCTCCATCACTCACACCCCACATTGTAACTCTAATAATATGGTCGCTGTTCTCAATAAATAGATTAAAGAAATCCCTCATCCTGTTGTTCCACTCTAATGCTACTTCTTCTGGTAGGCCATCTGTATATGGATCAATCTCCTGACGGTATGATTCAGTATCTGTTAAATTTGCTCCACCAATTCGCCTTGGCTCAGGTAGTGCGCTCATATCTAGTTCAGTAACTAGCACTTTAACGCCTGCGTTAGCATAATCATCTATTGTTGCTTGATATTCTTCAAGTGATGGACCATTTAAACCAATATGTCCTTGCATACCTATACCATCTATACGTATTCCTCTTTCTTTAAGTGTGTTAATTAGTCTTACAACTGTTTCTCTTTTACCCGGATACCACTCATTATAGTCGTTGTAATAAAGTTGTGCATCTGGATCAGCCTCTTGTGCATACTCAAATGCAAGAGGGATAAATTCTTCTCCCAAAATTTGATAAAACTGACTGTTGCGATATGAGCCATCTTCTAGAATTGCTTCATTTACAACATCCCAACCCTTAATTTTTCCTTTGTAGCGACCTACAACGGTATGAATATGATTTCTCATTCTTTCTTTCAATTCGTCGGGACTTACATTTTCTCCATTGTCATCAACGCAAAACCATCTGGGTAACTGAGAGTGCCAGATAAGTGTGTGCCCAACAATATTTAAATTGTTGTCAACTCCAAATTGTACAAACTCATCTGCCTGAGTAAAATCATAAGTTTTGTCATCCTTTAAAAGTTCTCCACTTTTCATGCAGTTTTCTGCTACTATAGCATTAAAATGTTGTTGCACAATTTGTGTCGCTAATGTGTCTCTGCCCGATGATTGTCTTGTATTCAGCGCAACTCCTATTTCAAATTTATCTCCCAGCGCATCCTTCAATCCTGGTTCTTTTTTTGTTTCCCCATTCCCACACGCCATTAAGGCTGCTGTTAATAGTGCTAATAAAACTTTGATTCTCATAAGATTAATTTATTAATTTATAGTGAATAGTGTTTTTTAATATTGTCAATTATACAAATATAGTATCTTTAAATTGAATTTAGAAAATCTACGTTAAAAAAAATGTAAATAAATTTTATATTTTATATTAATCATCTTAATTAAGAGACCTTTAAAGAAATCTCCTCCTGTCAGACATTTTAGTGAATGGCAGGAGGAGAAACAAATAATTAACTAACTATTAATCTAAACTACTTAAAAAGGAGTGGGGCAAATTCACGTAGCGATCGTCTCCATGTTAACCACTCATGTGCGCTCTCTGGCGATTCGTAATATACTATATTTTGAAGTCCTTTGCTCTTTAATGCATCGGCAAATGCTTTTACTCTTTCAGGGCGTTCTTTTTCACCAATGCTAAGAAACATTAATTTAATTTGGCTGTTAAACTTCTCTGAGTCAGTAAATATACCATCATATAGTTGATCAATTTGATCTGCAGATCCGGCACCTCCACTAAATCCACCTAAATAGGCAAACTTATCTAGATTAGGCATAACTACTTGAAACGTGTGGCCACCACCCATTGATAAACCAGCCATTGCACGACTCTCGCGATTTGTTTTTGTGCGAAATGAAGAATCTATCATAGGCACTATCTCTTTTACGAGTAATTCTGGAAAAACTCCTCGCATAAGTGAGCTCATTGCAGGTCTTTCTCTTGTTGCTGGTGGAGTTGTTGCTGCAGGAGCAGTAGCACCAGCAAGGAAGGCGTTCATACCTGGATTATCAAATCCTCTCATTGGCTCACTACCAGGAAGTGAAGCATAACCTCTATCCATTACAATAATCATTGGAACTGCTTTTCCCTCTGCAATAAGATTATCTATTATATCTCCCATTCTTCCTTGAAATACCCAACCTGTTTCATCTTCACCACCACCATGTTGTAGGTATAGAACCGGATAACGCTTTTCTGTATCCTGATCGTACATTGGAGGAGTGTAAACATAACAAGTACGCCATGCTTGAGTCATTTCCGACCAATATTTTTTCATTCTAATTTCACCATGTGGTACATCTTGTGTTTTATCGTAATCTAAACCTTCGGGTATTTCTATAGCGCTCACCCATTTACTCATTCCGTAATAAGACTTGGTTGCTGGGTCTGCTACATATACGCTGTCGATCATGAGCTGATAATAATGGAACCCCACTGCCTCTGGTTCTGGCGATACATATGTCCAATAACCGTCGGCTTCCCTAGTCATAGGTCCACGAAAGCTTATCTGTACTTCTTTTGCATTGGGTGCAAATACTCTAAAATATGTATGTCCCTTATCATCTACACGAGGCCACTGCACACCTGCCAAATTATGCTCGTTTGGGATGGATCCTTCGGGAAACTCCTGTGCATTAACCAGCAGCGGCATTATAAGTAGTGATAAAATTAAAAACTTTGTTCTTTTCATCATGTTTTTTTATTTTTAAATACTAATCCATTAAATATTGACTACCAACC
>JAAZCL010000033.1 GCA_012513315.1 Bacteroidales bacterium
AGATATCATCCATATCAATAACCCCTAGTCTTACCTTATTCCTTAGATCTATTAGAGAAAGTTGAAATCCCCTCACCCGCTAAATTAAGTACCGGATGAGGGGATTTATTTGAAAATTACAAGGAAATTTTGGTGCTAGTACCGTCCTTGAGCAACCATGGCATCGGCTACTTTATCAAAACCAGCGATATTTGCTCCGGCAACAAGATTATATCCGAATCCATATGTCATTGCAGCCTTCATAGCATTGTTATGAATATTCTTCATGATTTGATGAAGTTTTACGTCAACTTCTTCTTCTGTCCAAGAAAGTCTCATGCTATTTTGAGTCATTTCGAGAGCAGAAACAGAAACTCCACCTGCATTAGCAGCTTTGCTCGGTCCAACAATAAGACCTGAATCTAAGAAATGGGAAACAGCTTCATTCGTACAAGGCATATTAGCACCTTCACAGACATATTTTATACCATTATCTACGATTTGCTTTGCATGTTCTAGGTGAATATCATTTTGAGTTGCACATGGCATGATAATATCAACCTTTCTACCCCAAGGCTTTTCTCCTGGAAAAAATTCTACACCGAATTTATCAGCATAATCTTTAACCTTGTCTCTGCCTGATGCTCTCATTTCGACCAGATACTCAATTTTCTCATCTGTAGTAACTCCATCAGGATCATAGATATATCCGTCTGGACCTGATAGCGTAACAACTTTCGCTCCAAGTTCAGCTGCCTTACGACAAACTCCCCAAGTTACATTTCCAAAGCCTGATGATGCAATCGTTTTTCCTTCAATAGTATCATTTTCATGCTTTAACATCTCGCTACAGAAATACACAATACCAAAACCTGTAGCCTCTGGTCTTATTAAAGATCCACCATACGATTGACCTTTACCAGTCATTACTCCATTTTCAAATATGCCTGTTATTCTTCTGTATTGACCAAATAAATACCCAATTTCTTTTTTACTTACCCCGATGTCCCCGGCTGGAACGTCTATATTGGGTCCAATATGAGGGTGCAGTTCTGTCATGAAATTTTGGCAAAATCTTAGGATCTCAGAATCAGACTTCCCACGTGGATCAAAATCTGAACCACCCTTTCCTCCACCTATTGGAAGACCCGTAAGTGAATTTTTTAAGGTTTGTTCAAAGCCTAAGAATTTCATAATTGATAAGTTAACTGATGGATGGAACCTAAGCCCACCCTTATAAGGTCCTATAGCTCCGTTAAACTGCACCCGATATCCTCTATTGACTTGAACATCACCATGATCATCTTCCCAAGCTACCTTAAACATTATTTGTCTTTCAGGTTCCACTAACCTGGCTAAGATATTCATTTTAATATATTCAGGATTTTTATCTAATACTGGTTTTAACGTTGGAAGAACCTCTTCAATTGTCTGGATGAATTCTGTTTCATTTTGTTGACTTTTTTTGACAGCAGCAATAACTTTTTCAATATACTCTTTAGAACTTAATTCTTTATTTGACATATTTACCTCTTTCATAACTTCTTTGACTACCTTCGCAATATACTCTTTGGAATCTGGTTCTATATTTGACATTTTAACCTCCGTAACATAAAATTGAGCATTAATTTCTTTACAGATTTGTCACTTTGATTACACCTTTTATTTTACGTGTTTTGGTTGAACAGTTCCTTAGTATTACTTCAATTTACAGTGAAACCTGTTAATTGAAAATATCGTGCTTTTTCCATATTTCTTCCAATGTTCCAAAAATCTCTCCCACTTGATCTTTCCGTTTCATCCCCACAGAGATTATGACTGCATTGATAACACTCAGAGGTGCCACTAAAGAGTCAACAAATGAGGCCATATTACTCTGTGCAATAAGACTATAATCTGCTCTAGATGCTAAAGGAGACAATAAACTATCTGTAATCACCCCTACTTTCGCTCCCCTGCTTTTCGCAAAATCCAATGCTTCTATCGTTTTCTGAGAGTATCGTGGAAATCCTATAGCTAGGACCAAGTCATTCTCATCTAATTTTATCATTTGCTCAAAGATATCGCTATACCCTTGATGAACGGATCGCACATTATCAAGAAATAAGTTAAGATAAAAGGCTAAAAATTCTGCTAAAGTATTAGAGCTCCTTAGACCAATAATATAAATTTTTTTTGCATCAAAAATAGCATTGATCATCTCATCAAAAGTTTTCTCATTGATTTTCTCTAATGTGGCACGGATGTTCTCCATATCCGCTTTAAGTACTCCTTTTAGAGCGTTGTCCGAATTAACTAAACTATTTGTTAGTTCTAATCGTTGTACCGTAGTTAACTTAACTTTAACCAAATCTTGAAGTGATTTTTGAAGTTCAGGATATCCCTCATATCCTAACTCATTAGCAAATCTAACCACAGTGGACTCACTTACACCCACACTAGCTCCTAATTTTGATGCAGTCATAAACGCAGCTTTGTCATACTGCTTTAAGATAAATTCTGCGATTAGCTTTTGACCTTTACTTAATTTGCTATATTTAGTTTGAATAATCCTCATCAGGTCATCTCTGTTGCCTTCCATTATAATTCCTCCGATTACTATTGTTTCTTTCTTTTTGACTGTAAATAATATCTGTCTTAGTATTCAACATTAGTATAATATAGAATTGAGAATTAGAATAGTAGTTTACAATAACATAATAACCATATTATTTATTATGTTAACTCTTCTTTCTGAAGTCTATTTTTAACAGCTAATTCGAGTAAACTCCGCAAAATCACAATTTCGTTGAAATACATTTTGAAATTGACTCTAGTTTTTCTGCTACTCTCTATTTCTTCACTTAGATCTTTAATTGGTTTAGTCGCAATACTGGTTAATAACACTACACTTGCAAAAACAAGAACTGGAACACCGACCAAAAGAGTTAATTCATTAGTCTTAGTCCTTATAAATAAAAATTAAAGAAATTTAAGAAGGCATTATCGCCAACTTAATGGATAGATTTTTAAATATGCCCAATGATAGTATTCCTAAAACGCTATATGACCTTTTATCATAATCGGTGAAATGCTCTTAAGTTTAAGTGAATATCAGTCCTCACTTTGTCCAATTAATGACTCAACTTTCCCAGTTCGATTATTTGATATTACCAAGTTTTACGA
>JAAZCL010000339.1 GCA_012513315.1 Bacteroidales bacterium
CAGGCTCATCAGTAAGCCCATTAGTACTTATTGATGGTATGGAAGGTGATATGAATGCACTGAACCCTCAGGACATTGAAAACATCTCTATTCTTAAAGATGCTTCTGCATCATCAATTTATGGTTCTCGTGCTGCTGGTGGTGTAATTTTGATTACAACAAAAAGCGGTAAAGAGGGCAAAACTGTTGTTAACTATAACAATAGCTTCCGTTTTAATTCACCTTTAAATATGCCTGAGAAAATGGATTCATATACTTGGGCTAATTATATGAATGAGGCAAGTGTTAACTCTGGAAGTGGTGTATGGTTTAGTGATAGGAAACTAGAGCAAATAAAACAAGCGCAGCTTGACCCATCCATGCCAACCATGTTTCCCAATAAGAATAATCGATGGGAGGTTTGGGATGAGAACGATATTCTACCCGTTGGTGATACAGATTGGTTTAAAGAACATTTTGGCAATAGTTTCACTCATGAGCACAACTTTAGTGTAAATGGTGGTACAGAGTCTGTTAAGTATTACTTCTCTGCAAACTATTTATCACAAGAAGGTATTTTACGTCATGGAGATGAGAGTAAAGAGCGTTACGGAATAACAGGGAAAATTGATGTTAAACTAGCCGATTGGTTAAAGATGACCTATAACACTCGTTTTACTCGTACAGATTTTGAGAATCCATCTTACATCGGTACCGATGGAGGCTTGTTTTATCATAACAATGCTCGTTATTGGCCTATTATTCCTGTACATGACCCTAATGGAAACTATGTGCGTGAGTCATTCATAGAAATGTTGAAAAATGGCGGTAAATACAAGACACAATCAGATATCAACTCTCAACAGTTAGCTTTTCAAGCTACTCCATTAGAAGGATGGATAATAAATGCAGAATTGAATTATCGTATTGTAAATAGGAATGAGCATACTGATTGGTTAACTACTTATGCTTATGATGTGGATAATAATCCCTATGCAACTGATAATACTACATCTTCTGTAAGAGAATATAACTATAAGAGCAACTACTACAATCCTAATATATTTACAGAGTATAGTCGCTCATTTGGCAGTCATAATATGAAGGTTATGGGTGGTTTCCAAAGTGAGTGGATGCGTCCTCGTAGCTTTAGTGCTATTCGTGCCGGTGTTCTTTCGGGTCTTCCAACATTGGATACAACAAGTAGGAACCCACGTGTAGGCGGCGAATATAATAAATGGACTACAGCTGGTTTCTTTGGTCGTGTCAACTATGACTATTTAAGCCGCTATTTATTTGAAGCAAATCTTCGTTATGATGGTTCTTCTCGTTTCTTACGCGACAACCGTTGGAATTTGTTTCCTTCTTTCTCTGCAGGTTGGAATATTAGCCATGAAGAATTCTGGGAAGAACTTTCATCTACCTTAAACTCATTTAAGCTTCGTGCTTCATGGGGTGAGCTTGGTAACCAAAACACAGACAGCTGGTATCCATTCTACTCTACTATGGGCTACAACCCAAATGG
>JAAZCL010000340.1 GCA_012513315.1 Bacteroidales bacterium
AGGTGTGATATTAAATTGTTTAGAAAAACAGCGGGTAAAATATTTGGGATCATTAAATCCCACCTCATAAGCGATATCTGCTATATTTTTATTTTTGGTTATCCTATTATGCAGAATGATGTTATATGCGAGGTTAAGCCTATATATACTTATAAATCCACCTGTAGATTTACCACTCATTGCTTTAAGTTTTTTGTTCAACAACGATTTGCTTACCCCAATAATCTCTGCAAAATCACTCACTTCGAAATTGGAATTCTGATAATTATCTTTCATTACTTCAAGCACTTTATCCATAAACTTTTTATCATTCGAATCCTCACTTATTTCTAAAGTGTCTACCGACATATCATTAATAAATCTCTGTTGATACCTTTCTCTCGCTTTTAGTATATTTCGTATACGTGCAATTAGCATATCTTCATCAAACGGCTTCACAATATAAGAATCAACACCCATCCGATAACTATCGATACGTGCGCTTTCTGATGTTTTTGCGGTAAGCATCAAAAATGGAATGTGAGACAGTGTGAAATTCTCTTTAACTCTTTTAGAAAGCTCAAGACCATCCATTTCGGGCATCATCAAATCACTTATAATAAAATCTATATTATATTTCTCTAGTATTTCTAACGATTCCAATCCGTTACTAGCCTCAAGCGTGTTATAATAAGGAGATAACAGTGAGCATACATATTTACACATATCCCTGTTGTCTTCCACAACAAGAAAAGTTAGTCTATCATTATGCCAATCTCTCATATTTTGCACCTGATGCTCACCATTATCAGCAAGAGAATGTCTTTCATTCTGTTCAACTACCAAAAGGGGATTTATTTTGTGCAGTGGCAAAATAATTCTGAATGTTGTACCTTCTTTTTTATTGTTCTTAAGCCAAATATTGCCTCCCAATGCCTCAACCACCTGTTTGGTTAAATAGAGTCCAATACCTGTACCGCTCTGCCCATGCACCGGATATCGCAAGTGATTACGCGACTGGTAAAAACGTTTAAACACTTTATCCTTATCCTCTTCGGGGATACCCGCACCTGTGTCCTTAACTGATAGATAAAGTTTGTTACTGTTTGCAGTGTTATCTTTGAACGACCTTATATATATGGTTATCTCACCCTTGTTAGGGGTGTATTTGATTGCGTTCGACAACAGATTTGTCATTATTTTTCGAATGCCTTCATAATCATAATAAAAGATCCGATCTGTAAGACTATATCTTCTAAGAATACGAATATGCCTGTCACCTGCCTGATACTCAAATGGTGAAATTACAGACTCTAGAAAATCTTGAAAATCATCATGGGTATAAATCACCTCCAGTTTATTAGATTCTATTTTGCGAAAATCCATTAATTGATTGATTAATGTAAGTAGATATTTAGCGTTTCTTTCAGCGAAATTCAATTGCTCAATTACATATGGATTAGTACTTAGCTTAAGTGCTCTTTCTACAGGTCCTGCAATTAGAGTGATGGGTGTACGAAATTCATGCGATATATTAGTGAAGAAGTCGAGACGCTCTGTAGTCATCTTCTTCATTTTTACAGACATTTCCACTAATTGCTCCTTCTGCTGAGTAATCTTTTCGTTTTGAGTACTTAACAACTCGTTGCGTTGAGAGAGCTCATTCTTTTGTTCAGTTAAAATACCTTTCTGTTTTTCGATTTCACGAGTACGCTCATCAACATTCAGCTTTAGTAATTTCTGTTGATGTTCGTATGATCTTACTCGCCTAAAGTGCAACATGACAACTGAGAGAATAGCCAACAAAACTATAAGGGAGATGAACCAGCCGGTTTTATAAAAATAAGGACTTATAT
>JAAZCL010000341.1 GCA_012513315.1 Bacteroidales bacterium
AGACGAACCATGGCCCATCCACCGCGTATCATAGTGATGTTCGACTCTTTATCATACGCTACTGAATCGGCAATATCTGATATTCTATCTGTGTAATCTCTGATAAACTCGTACGTAGCACCCTCGGGCGCCGAACTTCTTATGGTAATCTGCGAGCGGTCTTCAAGTGGTGCCATCTCATCGGGTATTGTATTCCATAAAACGGCAATTAATATTCCTGAAAGGATAACAACCGGAAATACAATCCACTTCTTACTGAGGAAAGAGAGCAATGTTTTATTATAGAAGCGATTCATACCTTCAAACATCACTTCCGTTTTTTCGTAAAACCTGCTTTTCTTTTTTCCACTCTTAAGTAGTTTTGAAGATAGCATTGGTACAAAAGATAGAGCTACGAATGTGGATATTATAACAGCACCTGAGATTACTATACTAAACTCACGAAACAGTCGACCCGTCATCCCCTCAAGAAAAACTATGGGAAAGAATATGGCTACAAGCGTAATTGTTGTTGACACCACCGCAAAGAAAATCTCTTTAGAACCCACTATAGAGGCTTCAACAGGGGCCATGCCACTCTCTACTTTCTGATATATATTTTCTGCAACAACGATGGCGTCATCCACAACAAGTCCCACAGATAATACCAAAGCCAGCATAGACAAAACATTAATTGAAAATCCTGCAAGGAACATCACAAAGAAAATTCCCACCAATGATATTGGAATTACAATTGCGGGGATAAGTGTAACCCTCCAGTTTCGGAGGAAGAAGAATATTATAAAAACAACCAGTGCAAATGCTATTAGTACAGTCATCTCAACCTCACTAATAGAAGCCCTGATAAACATTGTATTATCAAAAGCAACATCCAGAACAACATCGTCGGGGAGATCTTTCTGCATCTGCTCCATACGCACCCTTACCTCATCGGCAATACTAATATGATTGGCACCCGGTTGAGGGATTATTACCACACTAACCATTGGTATACCATTTCTGCGAAGTATATTTTGTCTGTTTGCAGCATCAAGCTCGGCATAACCCACGTCTTTGAACCTAACAATTCGAAAATCATCCTCTATAAGAATAAGGTTGTTGAAATCTTCGGGGGTTTCCATGAGTCCCATTGTGCGAATAGATTGCTCTATATGGTCGCCTTCGATACTACCGGCAGGCAGCTCTATGTTTTCTCTATCCAGCGCACTCTTAATATCCATGGGAGTAATATTAAAAGAAGCCATCCTTATTGGGTCTAACCATAAGCGCATGGCATAACGATACTCACCCCAAATTTCTACCGCACTAACGTTAGATATAGTCTGCAAGCGCTCCTTAACCGTTAAGTCGGCTATCTCAGAAAGTTCAAGCAGCGAGCGAATAGGGCTCTGCACCGTAATTTGCATTATAGGGTCGGAGTCGGCATCGGCCTTTGAAACCGTTGGCGGATCGGCATCCCTTGGGAGGTATCTCTGTGCAACAGAAACTTTGTCCCTCACATCGTTTGCAGCGGTTTCCATATCTACACTCAACTCAAACTCCACAGTGATACGCGAACTACCCTGGCTACTTCGGCTTACAAGTGAGCGGATACCAGGAATTCCGTTAACGTGCTGTTCTAGGGGCTCTGTTATTTGATTCTCGATAACCTCAGCATTAGCTCCAGGATAAGAAACATGCACCGTAATAATTGGGTTGTCTACATTTGGATATTCACGAACGGGAAGACTGGTATAGCCAATAATACCAAATATAATGATAATGAGTACCATTACAGTAGCCAGAACCGGTCGCTTTATACTTAATTCCGATAAATTCATAATATTAATCTGCGCTATTTTCTGTCATGCGATCAATTCTCACCGGCATACCAGTTCTCAATTGCATAACACCAGTGGTGAGCAAAGTATCACCAACATTTAGTCCACTTATAACCTCAACAGAGGAAGATGTACGCATGCCCGTAATAATCTCCACCTCCTGAGCTGCACCATTTCTATATACATAAGCAATATCGCGCCCCATCTCTTTAACACTAGAGATACTTGGTATAACAATAGCATTATCTATCTGATCTAGCTTTATTTGTATGCTAGCCGATTGCCCTGGTTTGATTTTACCATCGCTATTATCATACCTTGCACGTGCAAATAAGCTAAGGGTATTTATATCGAGCTTCGACTCAACCGCATAAACGGTTGCATTAAAAACCTCTAGATCATTTTCTACACTAAATGCGATTTCGCTACCCGGGCGAATGAGGTTAACGAAATTCTGAGTGAGTGAAAACTCAATCTTAAGCGGAGAAATCTTTGTGAGGTTTGCAATAACCACGTTTGGAGATGCGTATGCTCCCTCGCTAACCTGTCGCAAACCAATTACTCCACTAAAAGGAGCTCTCAGTTCTGTTTGATCGATCCGTGCATTAACCAATTCAATATCAGCCTTAAGTGTCTCTAGTTGAGTAGACACCGACTGGTATGTCTCCTGACTAATAGCATCCTTCTCGAGCAATGTCTGTTGACGACTAAGCCTATCTTCAGCTAATGGCATTTGAGTTTCTAACTTCCTTAATTCTGCCTGAAGGGGAGCATCATTTACTTTTGCAAGCAAGGTGCCTTTATTAACAAATGTACCCTCCTGAAAATTGATGTTGGTTATTTTTCCTGACGTTTCAAAGGTTAAATCCACTTCCTCATCGGGAAGCAAAACACCTGTTATGCGAAACATGTTGTTAAGCACCTGTGGTTTAAGCACTGTAGCCGAAACTACTAACTCCGACCTTCCTCCACCTCCACCCATACTAGGCCGTGAAGGAGATGTGCTTGCTTCGTTATCAGATGACAACAACCTTTTAATTGCAGGTAGAAAAGCCATTCCTAATACCAGTACAGAAATGGTTGCAAAAACGATTATCTTGGTTCTTTTATTCATAATTGTGTTGAAAGATTGTTTAAATGTAACTCTTTTAGATTAATACTTATAAACTAATATTTTGTTTTTAGTTTTTTTAGATGATTTTATCGACATAAAGCCATTTTCAGTCGATGAACAATTTTTTTGAGAGCCGAATAATAACTATTTTTGACAAATTTTATTCACATTATTAATAATCATAACTATGAGAAAATTATATATAATACTTTTAATTGTGGGAGTATGTTTCTTTACTGCTGAAGCACAGGACTGGGCAAATCTTGAACGATTTAGGGAAGCAAACGAGAAGCTTGCTCCATCGTTGGAGTGCGACGACAGAGTAGTATTTATGGGAAATTCCATTACTCAGGGTTGGATTGATCAATTACCGGAATTTTTTGCTCCGGAGAAGCATTATATTAATAGAGGAATAAGCGGACAGACTACTCCTCAGATGCTATTACGTTTTCGTCAGGATGTTATAAATCTTCGTCCCAAAGTGGTGGTAATACTTGCCGGAACCAATGATATTGCAGGTAATACCGGTCCATCTACACTTGAGATGATAGAAGATAATATACGCTCTATGACCGAGCTGGCACAAGCAAATGGAATACAGGTGGTGCTGTGCTCAATAGTGCCGGCATACGACTACCCATGGCGATCTGGATTGGAGCCTGCTCCTAAGATAATGGAGCTGAACAATCGCATAAAAAAGTATGCATCTACACGCGGAGCTGTTTATTGCGATTACTTTACAGCAATGGCCGACGATAGAAATGGGTTGCCTGCCGAACTTTCGGGCGATGGTGTACATCCCAATAAAGCAGGTTATGCCATTATGCAGCCTATTGTAGAGAATGCTATTGCTAGGGCACTGCTTATGTGGACCAGATAAACTACATGGCTATAAAAAGGTAAGAGTAGATTAAAATAATGTCTAAGGTTGAAGCC
>JAAZCL010000342.1 GCA_012513315.1 Bacteroidales bacterium
ATTTGTTTTATTTTTAAATTTAATCTCAGATAATTCTCTATTTGCCTGAGTTATTTTATCTTTCAAACCTTCTTTATATGCTATTAGTTTTGCTTGATACGCTTGATTGTCTGTAGCCAATATTTGCAAAGCCAATATGGCTGCATTGAGCGATGCATTGATACCAACTGTAGCTACAGGAATTCCGGGAGGCATTTGCACAATTGCCAATAGCGCATCTACACCATCTAATGTTGCTTTTATGGGCACACCTATTACAGGTATAGAAGTCATCGAGGCTATCACACCTGGCAGATGAGCGGCCATGCCGGCTGCTGCAATAATTACTTTTATGTTGTTGTCTTTTGCGTTTTTTGCAAACTTCTCTACAGCTTCGGGCGTACGATGTGCCGACAGGGCATTCACCTCGAAAGGAATATCCATTTCGTCGAGAAACTTGGCAGCTTTTTCCATCACCGGGTAGTCTGATGTGCTACCCATTATAATACTTACCAATGGTTTCATAGTTTGTTTTTGATGTATCTGTTTGAATGAATTCAAACTATAATTTATATTTGTTTTTTATCGAAAAAAATTGTCTTCAAAAATAATCAAATTCGCTCAACTTACCAATGATTATGGTAAAAGAAAAGATGCGGCTCACCATTGGAGCTTAACACTGTGTCGATTGTAGTTTATTAAATTACAGAACATTCAGTCTATTTTATTGTAATAAATTACTCTTTTTATAAATATGACCCCATATTTAGAAGATGCGAAGTTTACTTATTGTAAAAAGTGAGTCGTAAAACCTTGATGCGAGTTTCGCTTACACACAATATGAAGTTATAAAAGGTTGAGGTAGATTTCACTTATACACATTATGAATTCATAAAAGGTGATATGAGTTTCACTTCTATTCAATATGAACCCATAAAAGGTTGATGCGAAGTTCACTTATACACAGTATGAACTCAGAAAAGGTTGTATGAGTTTCACTTATCTACAATATGAACTCAGAAAAGGTTGATGCGAGTTTCATTACACATAAATTGACTTCATATTTTGAATATGTAGGACAATTTGAGTCAATCTGAGTCCATTTAGACCGTAAGAGAGTTCATTATCATCCTTCACGAGTCCATTTTGTATGTAAGTGAAGTGAAATCAGGTGTAAATAGACTCAGTTTGTACGTAAAAAGTTGCGCGTTGTTAAGGAATGATTTCATATTGTATCAAAGTGAGTTCAATACAACCTTAAATGATATCATATTTTGAAGAATTGAGTTTTGCATTTTATAAATATGATTACATGTTTTGATGATGCGAAGCTTGCACATTATAAAACGCGAAGCCATATTTACAATATATAAACCCCAATCTGCTGTTCATCAATACTATTGCCATATCTTTGGTAGTATACAGATAACCCCCTATTTATAAAGATATCTACATGAGCATTTATTGCTATATGCAGCCACAGCTATTTTATGTATACTATCAAATAAGCCCATGCAATGCCAATTATTTAATTCGCTACCCCAAACATAGCCATCCCTGACATAACAAAAGTGCACTCTATGTCAATCATAAAATATGTGCACACTATGACACACATGACAATATGTCATCTCCACAAATGGCACAAGAAAATAGGTCAATAAGTCAGAGCTCAATCAACGGAAGTTAAATATAAGCATGCTTTCTGCCATAAATTGATTATTATTTAGAGATTGGCACGCAATTTGCACACATAAGGTTAAAGCCTGTAAAATATAAAATCTTTTTTTTAATGACAACAAAACAGTACAAATATGACATCACAGCAAAACACTTTAGTACCAATAATGAGATGACGAAAAATAAATTAGTAACCAAGCAGTGCCCTTATTGTATAGGTGCACGAGAAAATAAAATAGAGAATTTCTTTAGAGCAATTGTACCTGCAATTTATTGCACTGGCACAATGGTGATGGGGTGTCTCTATCATCTAACGGCTGATCTGAAATCTTCTATACCTCGCAGTGGAAGATGGATGACAGCTTTTTTTTATTAATTAATTAATTAAAGAGAATTTTTTATGAACAATTTTAAAGTAAAGTATTTCAGCGCATCACATTTGATGCAGTTAAAAAATCAAGAGTTTCAAGAAGCTTTCGATGAAATTTTACGGACCTTCGATAAAGAAGAGATTACTGTAGAGTATGTAGCCGAAGCTTTAGAAGATGCAAAAACAGAAAACAATAATTTGGTGCTTTTGAGGAATATGACTAAAAAACATCATCTTACTAAAACCATTAGAGAACAGAATAATCAGCGTTATAGTTACCTTACGGTAATTACCGACACTGTGAAGACTGCATTTAAGCAGCCATCTAAGGAAAAACGTGCTGCAGCAAAAGTGTTAAACGAGTGGTTGGAGCCTTATAGAAAATCGCTATCGCGACCACTTCTTGGGGTTCAAACCACATTGGCAAAAGAAATATCCGACGAGGTTGATAAAGTGGCACGTGTATTTGATGCAGTAGAAACCTTAGAATTAATATCTGTGTTAGATTCTATTAAGATGATTACCGTGGATATTAAATCCAACATCACTACGCGCAGTAAAGAGCTGATGGCAGAAAGAAGAGAAGCTCTTTTAGTGAAGCGGAGAGGATATGCAAAAATGATGGTGTTTTTAAAATCAATAGAGATGGTTCTCAACTTGAATGGCGAAAACAAGGAAATCTATTTGTGTTATGCCAAAGAGATTAATGAGCGATTAGACTACTACAAGAGTGCCCTTATAAGCAGCTCTACGCGTTTTAAGAATGCTGCCGAGAAGGAAGAATCAAATAGTGACAAAAGTTATAATACCGATGGCGATATTATAACAACTAATGCTACTTCGCAATCTAACGGAGCTATGATAAGTAGACCATACAATTTAACATCGTTTGTTGATGAAGGTATGGATACGGATATGCAAACAAAGGAGAAGACGAATACAGATTCGGCTACTACCAATGCATTGAACGGAAGTGAAATTAAAAATGGTAATGGGGTGTTTACCAATAAAGCCTACGGAGCTTCTGCTGCGGATGACAACACAGAGGCACTGAATGGTGCAAATAGATTTGACAAGGAATCTAACAACAATGAGTAATGACAATTAAATCGCAGACTTTTATAAAGTTGATTTAACGCGCGTATAGGAGCTACTTACTCCGTGTATGTGTTACTTTAGAAGAAGAGAGCTACCCTACTATGCTTTGACGGGCATGGTGTTCGCGAGGAGGGTGGGTCTCTTCTTATTTTTTTTTGTCTTATAGTAAACAAACTCTACTTCTGTAGAGCCGTTACATACAAAGGCTTTGAATGCAATGCTACTGATAAAGCAGGCCTGTAAAGGCTTATCGCATACGCCTTTGAAATATATTCAAAACTTCCAGCTTTGAGGTAGGTCAATGCATTTACCAAAACATATTGCCCTTACTTTCTTTTCGATATAAACGCACGATGCGATCTTTAACTGCAATGTTATGCCCACTCTTAACAAAAAAAAGCATCCAAACTTAATTGAACACCCTTTCTACACCTGTCTAATTAATCTTAGCTACCTAAATACTTATTCGGTATAATGTCTAAACTCTTTCAACATTTTCTGCAATCTTTTTCTTGCGAAATATATTCTGCTCTTTACCGTTCCAATAGGAAGCCCTAAATGGTGAGCTATCTCCTTATATTTATATCCTGAAACGTGCATCGAGAATGGCACTTTATAC
>JAAZCL010000343.1 GCA_012513315.1 Bacteroidales bacterium
CCTCTCAAAATCAAGAAGCACATCTGAAAAAATGAAAAGAGCAAAGCAATTAAAATTATGGGAATCATTTTATTATCAATCATCGGAGTATTTTTAATTGGAATACTTGTTTTAGCATTATACAGCCCGGTTAAAATGTATGGCATTACGTTGAAGAAGACAATTTGAATGAATCATCCATCAATTATAAAGTACCAATTTATATTATCCACGGAAAATATGATTATCAGGTATCTCAGACATTAGCCCGCAAGTATTTCGACAAGATAAAAGCACCAGATAAAGCTTTTTATACATTCGAGAACTCAGCTCACTCACCAAATGCAGAGGAACCCGAAAGATTTGTTAGTGTTGTTAGGCAGATTGATTCAAAAAATTAATCATTAATATTACATTGTAGCCGGCATAAAATGGGCCAAAGAATGATTCTTTTAGCATGCATTACTAATTTCCATTTATATCTTATTTTTCTTTAGCGGCCTCAATGTATAAGCTTCACCGGGTGCCAACACAATCACTCGTTCAGGATTTTTGACCAAACTTTTTAGTTTCTCGGGGTCTGCATTAAATGGAGTGAAATCGGGTGCATCAATTGTTCCCCAATGGGACAATAGCAGTGGCGTATCTGGATAGGCTTCTGCAATTTTAAGTGCCCCATCAAGGGTAAAATGCCATTCATTGTCAGAAAAATCAAAGAAAATAGCATCGGGAACGGGGAGATTTAAATGCTCCTGCATAAGCCTGGAATCTCCCTGTGCCCATATTGTTCCATCGACCGTTTCAATCAAAAATCCAGCACAATCTTCTTTTGCAAAATTTCTTGTACTATTAGGGTCTTGGTTCTGCCAGTCATGGTCAGCAGGTGTCAATGTAATTTTCATCTTCTCAACATTGAACCTTACTCCGATACGATGCCTTTTGATCTAAAGCCTTCATTCTTCATCAATGAGTCAACATAGACAGTAGAATGAAATATCTCTGTAACCGGAGACAGTTCCTTTAGTGTAGGGATACTGTAGTGGTCATTATCGCTATGTGTTATCAGTACAGCGTCTAGATGGGGAACTTCTTTCGGGTCTATAGGTGCATGGGGCTACCCGCCATTGGCCATCCATCGTATGAATGTTTTATCGGATTTTTGAAATGCTTCTGCACCAAATGGTTTTGGAGCAGGTGGCGTAGCCTGATATTTTTTATTAGCTGGCATCTTATTGAAAATTTGTACCGCGGTATCCAGATCCAGTGCATCCATATCCACAAGTTTTAATGATTTTACCATATGGAGCGTGGTTGTCTTGTATTTTAGGAAATGCTCGGTTTTCAAATGGGATTGGTAGGCCACTTGATCTTTGTACATTTCCAATATCCGCACCTGTGTGGGGTTGTCCTTTTGGAACATGGGAAAGATGGCAATTACGCCTTCTTCAAGTCTAACGGATGCCTCGGCTTCTTCTTTTAAAATTGCTTTGTATTCATCCAGATGCTCGGGATGTATCTCTATCTCTGAAATACGTACTATCATTTCCTGTTGTTGTGCGTGGGCAATGTTATCCATACAAAAAAGCATTACTATTGCCAGTATAGCCCGTATGGGGTACTTAAAGCAAATACAGTATTGAAAATTATTCTTAGTCATATTAATTGTTGTGTAATTCCTGTATTCATTCCCATTCCAATATGCGCTTCAAATATAGCAAATTGTTTAATAATTTTACTATCTGCACGATTGAAATTATAATCTAACTCCACACCAATTTCTTACCAACTACCTACCAACTCCTAACCAACTCCTAATATGCCTTATGATTATTAGGAGTTGGTTAGAGCTTTGTTAGTATTTAATAAGAATTATAACAGAGATATATGCTACTTTAATTTTGATTTTTAAGAAAAAAAATGTTAACTTGCAAAAATAGATATAATTAAAACAAACGTAAAAATGGCAAGATTAAAGGAGGGTATTTTTGGAGGTTTTTCTGGAAAAGTAGGCAATATTATTGGGTCGTCGTGCCGTGGTGTTGATTATATTAAGAGTGCGCCAGCTAAAATGACTAACCCAAGAACAAAAGGGCAAACTATACAACGCAGCAGTTTTGTAGTCACTCAAAATTTCCTAAGGACTATGATACCAATCATAAGAATTGGATTTAAAGATTATGCTATTGATGGAAAAAGTGCTTTTAATGCAGCTATGTCTTACAATATGATAAATGGTATAAATAAGGTGAAAGATGGTTGTGTAATTGATTATTCTAAAGTACTTATTTCAAGAGGTTCGCTTTGCCCTTCGCCTGTCATAAATGCTACAGTGACAGATGATTTATTGCAATTTGAATGGGACCCTATTCTTAATGAGAATGCAAAATCAACCGATCAGGTAATGGTGATTGCACATAATGCTACTAAGGGAGAATCTGTTTTTGATGTAAATGCGGGTAAACGGATAAATGCATCAACATACCTAAATATGCCTTCTCATTGGAACGGTGATGTTATTGAAACATATATTGCTTTTAAGAATGAAGAGAGTACATTGGTTTCTAATAGTTATTATACCGGTCAGCTTGTTTTATAATTTTGCATTAGATAATCATATGTAATTAACTCATAACTAAACATCTAAGCATTTAAAACAAAACAGCTAAACATCTATACAACAACTATTTAGGCTTAAACTAAATCATTATTTCGCTTTAAAATTATAAATTGGTTTTATCACTTCTAGCACCTCTGCTGTATCTTCAATAGCATTAACAATCTCGCTCATTGGCTTATAGGCATGAGGGGCTTCGTCTATTGTAGAGCGGTTAACTGAACTGGAGAAAATGCCTTTCATGGATTCTGCATAATCGCTCAGCGAAATGTTTTCTTTTGCTTTGGAGCGACTCATCACTCGTCCTGCGCCATGTGGAGCCGAGTAGTTCCAATCTGCATTGCCCTTGCCAATGCAAATAAGTGAACCGTCGCGCATGTTTATAGGGATAAGCAGTTTCTCTCCTTCTTGGGCGCTGACTGCTCCTTTGCGGAGTATATTGTTGTTGATATCGATGTAGTTGTGAACAGTTTCGAACTGATCATTAATGGTTAGTC
>JAAZCL010000344.1 GCA_012513315.1 Bacteroidales bacterium
ACCATAAGGTATGAGTCATCTGTATTTAATTGCTTAGCATTTATATGAGAAGCTCCCTTTATTACATTATTCTGCAAATTACCATTAGTAGTGTTGAAAACAAATGCCTGCATTCCTTCTACAGGATCCCAAACAGCAGTTGTTTTTGTTAAATCTAATGTACCTCCTGTATAAAACTGCTTCACCTCAATACTATCTTTCAATGTACTACCCAACGTTACAGAATTAACTGTTATAGTTGTATTCTTATCAAGTCTGCCACCTGCATCTACTTTATCCACTGCAGCTTCCAATTTAAGACCAATACGAGCAAGCGCATGATTAAATTTGAAATTTACGTTACCGCTTAGCTTGTCCTTTTTGGCATCAATATGGTTTTCTGTATTCCATACAAGATCTGTTTGAGCTTTGATAGAGTTTTCTACTTTAAAATTCACTTTAGCTTCTTCTGTAATAGTTTTACCTTCTACCCATGGAGCATAAGCAAGGAATGTTACCATTGCACCATCGTTGTTGGGCCAATATTTAATGGGTGAGTATGTCCAAGTGGCTCCATTAGTTTTACTTGTTACTTTTAGGTTATCCATAAAGTTTGCAGTTCCTTTACTGGAATACTCATCCCATTTCACCTGATCGGTATAATAGGCAAATACTCCAAAGCCATCAGTAGCCATAGTTTTTGTTGTAAGCACACTTGCACGTGTTTGTGCATCGCGCCCCAAATACGTTCCAAACTCAATAGCATTGTCTTTGGGCATGCTCATTGTAGTTTCGTCTTCTGAACAGCTCACAAAGATGAGAGCCATTAGTGCGATTAAAATTAAATTAGTTTTTTTCATCTTGTGTAAATATTAAAATGTTGTCTGTTTAAAAATCTGTTTGATAAAAAAGTTGTCTGTTTTATTTATTATATCTCTATTTCGTACTCCTCTTCGTCTCCCCAATCTTCCACTTCGGCATCAAAGCCTCCTGAAGTGCCTCCTTCGGGTTCTACGTCGGGGAGAGTTATATTATCATCTATTTCAAGGTAAAGTACCAATTGATTCTCTTGGTTGTCTGCGCCAGTTGACTTGGTAAACATATTGCCCACTTGAAACGGAAACTCCATCATTGTTTTGTTGTCTTGCAACAGCACCGAAAGCGAAAGCAGGTTCTCTTCAGCCATAGCTTGGTGTCCATCGGGCAAGCCAAAGCAGGTAATAGAAGTTTCGATATAACCCGTTGTAGGGTCTGCTTCGTTGCGTGTTAGCCTCCACTCTTCCATTAAATAGGTAGCCTTGCTTTTTGTAGGTTTGTTTGATACCAGTCTATGTCCCTCGGCCATACTGTTTATTGAAGCACGTGCCGAACGAAGGTTGTATATACCCTTAATATGTACTTTTACCTTTAGGGTATGAATAATATTTTTAGGAACAACAGTAGCAATAACAGTTTCTCTACTTTTTGTAGTAGCATCTCCATTCATAGTATGCTCTACCTCTTCGTCTATCATGTCTTGTGTAACTTCTGCATTTTGGTAGTTTCCCACACCCAACCACTCTGGCTCTACAGCCACTTTCTCATATTCGTTTCGTACTTTGTACCAACGCGATGCAAACTCATTTGCTACAACCTCTGCGGTCTCTTGCTTGTCTAATCCGCGAAAAGAAACAGAACCAAACTCCGATGTGCTCTGGTTAAAAACCAGTATATCGTATC
>JAAZCL010000345.1 GCA_012513315.1 Bacteroidales bacterium
AATTAATATTTAACTTTTCTTTTTCTCGGCAATAAATATAATCACAGTTTTACAAAGCTTCAAAAGAAAAAAGATGGATTCACTAAATATAAAAGACAGAAAACTATTCATAGAGACATATGGTTGTCAGATGAATGTGGCTGATACAGAAGTAGTGGCTTCGATAATGGAGATGGATGGGTATACATTAACAGATAACGATAAAGACGCTGACGCTATATTCGTAAACACATGTTCAATTAGGGAAAATGCTGAACTGAAAGTAATTCAGCGACTTGAATACTTCCAGTCGCTGAAAAGAAAAAGAAAAAAGAACCTAATTATTGGTGTTTTGGGTTGCATGGCAGAAAGAGTAAAATCGGACCTCATAGATAATCACAAGGTTGATATTGTAGTTGGTCCCGATGCCTACTTAGATCTCCCAAATCTTGTGGGTGCTGCTGAGCAGGGTGAGAAGGTTATGAATGTTGAGCTCTCTAAAACAGAAACCTATAAAGATGTTATTCCTCTTAAATTAAATGGAAGTAATATTTCTGGCTATATTTCCATAATGCGTGGTTGTGATAAGTTTTGCACATACTGCATAGTACCCTTCACACGTGGAAGAGAACGCAGCAGAGAACCCGAAAGCATATTAAACGAATTGCGTGATATGCAAGAAAAAGGCTTCAGAGAAGTAATCCTTTTAGGTCAGAATGTAAATTCCTATAAATTCAAAGATGAAGACAGAGTTATAGATTTCTCAGATCTTCTTGCTTTAGTAGCAGAGCAAGCACCAGGAATAAGAATACGATTTACTACATCTCATCCTTGGGACATGAATGATAAAACTTTGGAAACGATTGCTAAGTATAAAAATCTTGCAAATTATATTCACTTGCCTGTGCAGTCGGGTAGCTCGCGAATGCTAAAGCTCATGAATAGAAGATACGATAGAGAGTGGTACATGGAGAGGATTGCAGCAATTAAGCGAATTATACCAAATTGTGGCCTTTCTACAGATATTATGTGTGGTTTTCATTCGGAAACTGAAGAGGATCATAAAGAAACGCTCTCGTTAATGCGTGAGGTAGGTTTTGATTCTGCTTTTATGTTTAAATATTCGGAAAGACCAGGAACTTATGCGGCAAAGAGACTTGATGACGATATCAGCGAAGAGGTTAAATCAAGAAGATTACAGGAGATAATCGACCTTCAGCTAGAGTTATCTAGTGAAAGCAATGAGAAAGATTTAGGCAAGGAGTTTGAAGTGCTTATTGAAGGATTTTCTAAGCGTTCTCGAGAACAGCTCTTTGGAAGAAATGAACAAAATAAAGTTGTTATTTTCGATAAAAAGAATTATCGAATTGGACAGTTTGCAAAAGTAGTAATAACTGGATTTACATCGGCTACATTATTTGGAGAAGCTAAATAAGAATGCAATTTGATTTCGTTTTCAAAAACTTTTTTGTATATTAAGCGTTTTAACTATTGTAAAGCCCAAACAAATGGCTAAAAATCACGTTTTATCTATACTATAAAATAAACAATCAGTGATTGTAAACTACTTATAAAAACTATTAAACGAATAAATTATGAAATCAGAAGCGAAATTATTATTAGGTCTCGGAATTGGAATGGCACTTGGTGCTGCAGTTGGTTACATTATGGGAACTGACAAAAGAGAAGAATGGCTAGAATATGCGAACGAATTTGCCGATAAGGTAAAAGCGAATGTAAAAACAGCCGTTTATAAAGGTAAAAGTGAAGTTCACGATCTTAAAGAAGACATCCATGATTTGGCAGATATAGCAAAGAAAGAGCTTTCTAAGCAATAATATCATCAAAATTTGATTTAAAAATGGAAGAGAAAAAAGTAAGTACGTTGTTTGAGGACATGAGAGATGATATTGGGAAATATATCACCAGTACCCTTGAACTCGGAAAACTATCAGCTTTCGAAAAAATCAGCATAGGTTCATCAGCATTCCTGTATGGCCTAATGCTGGGAGCGATAGCACTAATAGCCTTACTGTTTATCTTTATAACAGCAGGACTATATTTGGGAGAACTGCTTAATAGTTATTGGCAGGGATTTGTCATTGTTTCGGGATTTACAATATTTGTAATAATAATTTTATTACTTTGTAAAAAGCCGATTCAAACTACATTCACAAATCGTATCGTCAATTTTCTTATGAAACAAGATGATAAAGATGAAAAAATAAGCGACAAATGAGCAGGTATAAATTAAATCCACTTGAAGAATTGCAACTGGAAAAAAAACGTCAAAAAGAAGAACGTGCAATTGCCAGTCAGCGTTTATCGTATGAATTACAGTACCTAAATGATAATTGGGGATCGTTGCTAACTAAAGGTATTACATCTTCCATAAGATCTAAGCTCACTGAAACAGTTGATAACCTCACAACTTCATCTTCCTCATCGATAACACCATTTGTTACCAAGGGGCATCATTCATGGTTTAATAATGCGGCAATGCAGATAATAATGTCAAATTTACCATTTATTGGTTCTGTATCTTGGAAGTTTGCGAAACCGGCTTTATTAGCATTTGGTGCTAAGAAAGTCTCATCAGCTTTATTTGGTAGGAAAAGAAAAAGAGCATAACTCTCAATTCTTCTATATTATAAATTAGATCTGTGAACGGTGCTTACACCGTTCACTTTTGCTATTTTAGCACATAACTGATTCACCTCTTCTGCACTATGAACATGCACATTAAACACACCTTCAAAGATTCCATCATTTGAAGAAACATTTACACTTTGTATATTTACAATTAAATCTTCAGCTAGTTTCGAAAGGATTGAACCAAGAATTCCTACCCTATCAATTCCTGTAAATACTATTGATGCTAAAAATGAGTATTGACGATAATCTCCCCATGCTACATCAATGATTCTATCGCCATGATTAGACTTTATTCTTAAACCGTTTTGGCATGATCGTTTATGAACTTCTACTTCTTCATTATCTGTTATAAATCCAAATACATCATCACCTGGGAGGGGATTGCAACAGGACAATATAATGAAGTTTTTTATGAAATTATGTTCCTCTAGTTTGTATATCGATTTTCTGTCAATCTTTACTTTCCCCTTATTTTCTACCTGTTCAGTTAATTCATTACCCACTTTATTCGATTTAGGATCTGTGCCAGGCTTCTTTATTGCACTCATAGCCTGTTTCATATATCTTACAAAGAGATTCTCGCTTTTCGCAGGCTCATCCTTTACCTTAATAAAGACTTGCTTATCTTGATGAAGTATAATGTCGTTATTGCCTATAAGAAAATAAAGGTCTTCTTTATTCTCAGCATTATAAACATAAAGAATCTTGTTAAATGTTGTATTATCAATAGCTTCATTACCGAATAGCTCATCGAGCATGTTTTTACCTTTTTCCGCAACTTGGCGTCGCTGACGCCTAATTGAAGCCTCAATTTTAGTTCTGGCCTTTGCTGTTGAAACAAAATTAAGCCACTCGGGCTGAGGATGAACAGATTGCGATGTAAGTATTTCTATTTGATCTCCACTGCTTAATTTCTGACTTAATGGAACTAGTGTATGGTTAATTTTGGCCCCAAGACAATGATCTCCAATGCGAGTGTGAATAGAATAGGCAAAATCAAGTGCTGTTGCTCCTTGAGGCAGAGTCTTTATCTCTCCTTTTGGTGTAAAAACAAATATCTCTGAAGAGAAAAGATTCATTTTTACTGTATCAAGAAAATCAATTGCATTGGGGTTGGGATTTGATAATATCTCTTGAATAGTTTTGAGCCATTTCTCAAGTTCATTATCCTCCTCTATCTTACCTTCTTTATATTTCCAGTGTGCTGCAAATCCCTTTTCGGCAATATCATCCATTCGTCTGCTTCGAATCTGTATTTCTATCCACTTCCCATCTGGACCCATAACTGTGAGGTGTAGAGCCTGATAGCCGTTTGCCTTTGGATGACTTACCCAGTCACGTATTCTATCGGGACGCAATTTATAAATATCTGTAATTGCTGAATAAATATCCCAACATCGTTTTTTCTCATCAATACCGGGGGTTAATTCAAAAACTATACGAACTGCAAAAAGATCATATACTTCATTAAACTCGATACCCTTTTTCTGCATTTTGTTCCAAATGGAGTATACCGACTTAACGCGTGCATGCATTTCATACTCTATGCCCATTTTATCAAGTGCTTCTATTACAGGCACTGAAAAGTTTTCGTATATTTTATTTCTAGTTGGAGCTGTAACCTCAATTCTTTCTGTAAGATCAGCATATGTTTCTGGATGTTCATATTTAAAACAGAGTTCTTCAAGTTCGGTTTTTATTGCAAAGAGACCTAACCTGTGAGCTAATGGAGCATAGATATATAAAGTTTCTCCAGTAATTTTAAACTGTTTTGTAGGCGACATAGATGACAATGTGCGCATGTTATGCAACCTGTCTGCTATCTTAATTAATATAACACGTATATCATCTGACATGGTAAGTAGCAGTTTTCGGAAATTCTCAGCTTGAGCTGATACATTCTCACCAAACATACCACTGGATATTTTTGTAAGTCCATCAACAATAGACGCTATTTTATCACCAAAAAGCGCTCTTATATCCTCAACAGTATAATCGGTATCTTCTACAACATCATGTAATAATGCTGCAGAAATAGAAGTAGATCCTAGCCCTATTTCTTTTGAAACAATACGCGCCACCGATAAAGGGTGTAAGATATAAGCCTCACCCGAACGACGGCGTGTGCCTTTATGTGCCTCCTTAGCCATATTAAATGCACGGGTAATTATATCAACTTTTCTTCGGTGATTAGAATTCAGATAATCGTTTAAAAGAGCTTGAAATTCATCCTCTATAAACTGATCTTCATCTACTACTATTTTATTGCTGTCTCCCATATAACTGCTTGGACTTATTTACTAGATATACGTTTAATTAATATATTTATTGACGAATTTACGAATATTTCCAGATATTTATCAAAATAACGGTAAGTTTTTAGCTCTTTAATCAATTTTGATAATAATACTTTTTCCAAGAGAGTATTTACGATTCCATTTTTTTGTACTGGAATATAAATATAACAAAATTTGAATTTGAACAAAAAGAACATATCTTTGTCTCTTCATTCTACAGGGGTGCCCACTCATACGGGCTGAGATCATACCCAGATTACCTGATCCGGATAATGCCGGCGGAGGGAGAACGGGTCACTTAAATGTGATTTTTGGTATATATCTTACTACAATCCCCTTTTTTATTAACAAACCAGATGTGATTAGCTTCTGATAGACAGTTGTGATGCACATTGTAAAATTTTAAGTAAATGAAAAAGGTTTTCTTTTTATTAATGCTGATATTCTTGTCAGCAGAGGGTTATCAATTGCTGGCTGCTTCACCGGACAGCCTAGATCATTATCAACTTGAAGAAGTAGTTGTTTCGGCTACACGTGCAGGAGTTAATACTCCAGTATCGTTCTCAAACATTTCTCTATCTGATATCAGAAAAGAGAATGCAGCTAGAAACATACCTGCAATTCTACAAACTACACCATCACTTGTATCTTTTACTGAAGATGGATTGGGTGTAGGTAACACTCATTTCAGAATAAGAGGAACAGATGCAACGCGTATTAATGTTACTCTTAACGGAATGCCTCTAAACAACCCGGAGACTCAAGAGGTATTTTGGGTAAATCTACCCGACCTCTCAAACTCTTTGCAGAATATTCAAATTCAACGTGGTGTTGGAACATCAACAAATGGCTCTGCTGCCTTTGGTGCAAGCATATCTCTACAAACTAGAGGAGCAAGCTCAGAAGCTTATGGCGAAGCATCTACAGCAGTAGGGAGTTATGGCACGTTTCTATCTAACATTGCAATGGGAACAGGAATATTAAATAATGGACTTTCCTTAGATGCTAGATTTTCTCGTGTTCTTGGTGAAGGTTATATAAAGAATGGAAGTGTTAATCACACCAATTTTTATGCCGCCTTATCTCATTATACTGACAAACAATTAATCAGATTGAGTTACTTAAAAGGTATTCAACATACAGGAATAACTTGGGAAGGAATTTCACCTGAGCAAATGGAAGAATTTGGACGAAGATATAATCCGGCTGGTGTATATTATGATGATGCGGGAAATAAATTAATATATGACAATGAAACAGATAATTATTATTCCGATATTCTACAGTTAACACTTACTAGAGAATTAACTCCATTCCTTTCATTAAATGCCGGTTTAAGCTACAATCATGGATATGGGTATTATGAAAATTACAGATATAACAGAAAGTATTCTGATTTCGGTATTGAACCCCAAACTATTAAAGGTGTCACATATGAGCGATCTGATTTTATCCGTCAAAAACTGATGGAAAATGATTTCTATGTAGCTAATTTAGGAATGAATTATGTGAAAGATAAATTAAATGTGACGTTTGGTGGCATGTACAGTTATTATCATGGCGATCATTTTGGAAGGCTTCCTTGGATTAAACACAATAATAATATAACTGAAAACTATGAGTGGTATCAAAACTTAGGAGTGAAAACAGAATTAAACTTTTTCACTAAAGCCGAATATCAATTAAATAATATTTTTTCGCTTTTTGGTGATTTGCAGTACAGAAATGTACGTTATGAGTTTAGTGGAACTGACGATGATCTAGAAAATCTTACAGGAAATTTTACATATAACTTCTTTAACCCCAAGGCAGGTGTATCAGTAAGATTTGATAGTCAAAACCAAATATATGCTTCAGTGGCTGTTGGGCAACGTGAGCCTCTTAGAGCCGACCTGAAAGATGGTATTAAAGGTGGTGGGGTAAATCCTATTCAACCAGAGAGAATGATTGATTACGAACTTGGATATCGTTTTAATAAAACAAACGGATTACATCTGGGAGCTAATTTATATTTTATGGACTATAACAATCAAATGGTTCAAACAGGCAAACTAACTGATATAGGATACAAGCTAATGGAAAATGTTAAAGACAGTTATCGTGCAGGACTAGAACTTGAAGCATCTGTTCCATTATGGACTAATAAGATTCAACTTGATGCAAATGCGACCTTCAGTAGCAATAAAATTAAGAATTATGTTGCCTGGTTCGATCACTATGACAATCAAAACAATTGGAACTGGGAAGGTCAAATTTCAAAAGAATATGGCACAACCAATATCTCTTACTCACCTGATTTTATAAGCGCGCTAGGTGCAACATGGCAACCAAATTCATCATTTTATTTAAATTTAATGGGTAAGTATGTAGGCAAGCAATATATGGATAACACATCTGATGACACTAAATCCATAGATGCATATTTTGTTAGCAACCTGTCAGCCGGTTACACATTTAATAAAACACCTATTGGAACGTTTAACTTGCAAGTATTTGTCAATAACATATTTAACAAAGAATATATTGCAAATGGTTGGGCAGCAACTGACACATTTTCTGATGGAAGCACTATAAATTATATTGGTTATTATCCTCAGGCAACACGCAACTTTATGACACGACTCACGCTTTCATTTTAAGAAGTATGATTATAATAAATTGTCTTGTAACTCGATTCTTCACAGAATCGAGTTACATTTAATGTCTTTTTGAATAGATTTAGATGCAAACAATTGAAATTATAGGTGCAGTAATAGGATTAATTTATCTCTACTTCGAATTTAAAGCCAGCAAATGGCTATGGCCAGTAGGTGTAATAATGCCTGTAGTATACATTTGGATATTTTTGCAAAGTAAGTTTTATGCAGATATGGGTGTAAATGTCTATTACTTTTTCGCAAGTATATATGGTTGGATTTATTGGAACAAACATAAGTATAGTGAACAAGGAACACTCCCTATTACTCACACTCCGAAGAGATATATTTTTCCATTAATAATAATAGGGACTCTGCTTTTTGTATTTATAGCATCTATATTATTGAAGTATACCGATAGTCCTGTACCATATGGAGACAGTTTCACAACAGCTTTAAGCATCTTGGGAATGTGGGTACTGGCAAAAAAACATGTGGAGCAATGGTGGTTCTGGTTTGTGGTAAATATTTTTTCGTGTGCATTGTATGCATGGAAAGGTTTATACACCACATCCATACTTTTTGGTATATATTCAATAATTTCTGTATTTGGCTACTTCAAGTGGAAGAAAATGATGTTAAACCAAACTTAACCTAACCTACAATAGCATCGGTTAGCTCCTCAATTGTGAATCCAGCGAAATAAGGCGTTACATCAATAGTAGAAAGAGCTTTATTAACTTCCTCAGGTGTATACTTTACCCCTTTAAGTAAATTCTGCACTTCTGTAAGATCACTTTTTACCCCAAAGAATGTTCCATAAAACAGTACATCCTTAATAACACCATTTTTAGTATTAATAAACAATTGAGTTTTGCCTGCAGGATAACGTCTTTCACGTATGATTTCAGCAATTGGGTTTGAGCCAAAATTCCAGTTCCAATTGCCAAATTTTTCTGCTCTGTTTTTTTCAATATTTTGCAGATCTTCATCACTTAATGTGTACTCCATCATATAGGGGTGTTTTTCTTTCATATGATTTAGTATACTATCTGAAAACTCGTTAACTGTTATTCCTTTTTTTAGATAAGGAAGTATATTTGTAACTCGGCTACGTACCGATTTTACTCCCTTAGAATCTACCACATCTTTTGAAGTTTCAAGCGCTTTTGATAACACCGATAAATCCACATCAAAAAGAAGACAACCATGATGCATGACACGTCCATCTAAGTATGCTTGTGCATTGCCACATATTTTTTTTCCGTCAATGGTAATATCATTTCTACCTGAAAACTCAGCCTCCACACCCATATCTTTTAGTGTGTGAATTACAGGTTCGGAGAAAGATTTAAAATCGAAGTTTCTGCTATCTTTGGATTCATTTGAAATAATGGTATAATTAAGGTTATTCAAATCATGATAAACTGCACCTCCACCCGAAATTCGTCTAACTACATGAATACCGTTTTCTGCTATATATTTCTCATTAATTTCGGCCAAAGTATTTTGATTCTTACCAACAATAATTGAAGGTTCGTTTATCCAAAGTATAAAGATCTTATCAAACTTAGTAAGATTTTTAAAACAATACTCTTCAAGAGCAATATTGAAATCGGGTTTATTGGATTTATTTATTATGTAAATCATACATGTATAAAGTTTACAAATCTGAATATTAAAAACAACACAAATATAACAATTAAAACAACCCGATCTGATAAATAATTCAGACCGGGTTATTTGAGTAATAATAATCTTATAAGGTATTTCTCCTTGTTAAAATATTATTTCTTTTTCTTAGGCATAATGTGTACAGCTTCATCGAGTACATCAGCAAATGCTTCAAATATAGCCTCTGAATATGTTGGATGACCATATATAGTGTTTACCACCTCTTCAACGGTTATTTCCATCTCCATAATTAAAGATGCTTGAGTGATAAGCTCCGCTGCTGTTGGTCCAATTATATGTACTCCTAAAACCTCTCCGTATCGGTTATCAGCAATAACTTTAACAAAGCCATCTGCTTCACTTGAGGCAAGTGCTCTACCATTTGCTGAGAAGTTAAAACGACCAATTCTTATATCATCACCATATTTATCACGAGCCTGAGCTTCTGTAAGTCCTACCATGGCCACTTCAGGCAATGTGTAAACAACAGAAGGGGTTGATAGAAGTTTCACCTTACGATGGTTACCTTTAACAGCGTTCTCAGCTGCCACTTCACCCATACGAAATGCAACGTGAGCAAGCATCTTTATGCCATTAATATCACCTGGAGCATAAATACCTTTTACGCTGGTCTCCATATACTGGTCGACCTTAATTCTACCTTTATCAGTATCAAATTTAACTTCTCCAAAAGACTCTAAGTCGGGAACTCGCCCAATTGCAAGTAATGCTTTATCAGCTATTATGGAATCTTTACCTTCAATCTTAATCTCAATCTTATCACCTTTATCAACAACTTCAGAAACCTTAGATGATGTAACAACTTCAATTCCTTTTTTCTTGATTAGCTTTGTAAGTTCTTCAGTAATATCATCATCAAACATGGATACAATATGATCCTGCATCTCAACAATAATAACTTTAGAACCCAGTCCCGCAAATGACAGACCCATTTCGGCGCCAATAACTCCACCACCTAAAACAACCATAGTTTCAGGAACTTCTTTGATATCAAGCAAATCGTCGCTGGTTAGAACTTTGTCATTCTTAATGCCAGGGATATCTATCATGAAAACCTTTGAACCTCCAGCAAGAATTATCTTATCTGCTTTAATTATCTGGCTGTCATCAACTACAACGTCTTTGTTCTTATTGATCTTACCAAATCCTTTATAGATATCAACACCGTTTGCTTTTAGTAGAGCCTCTACTCCGCTGGTTAATTTTTTTACAACACCATTCTTAAACTCTACAACTTTATCCATATCAATCCTAATCTCGGGGTTTTCAATAATAATACCCCTTGATGCTGCGTTTTTGATATGCTCAACTATCTCAACATTCTTCAGATAAGCTTTTGATGGAATACAACCAACATTTAAACAAGTTCCTCCGAACGTGCCTTTTTCGACGATCGCAACCATAGCCCCAAGTTGAGCGGCTCTGATAGCAGCGACATAACCAGCAGGACCTCCTCCAATTACGGCGAGGTTATAGCCTG
>JAAZCL010000346.1 GCA_012513315.1 Bacteroidales bacterium
AAGACGTAAGAGAGATAATGGGTTTTAAAAAGTTTTAAAGACACCTAAATATTTTAAGCGGAATGATATTTCGATTTTCATTCCGCTTTTTATTTTAAACTTTTACCATCTATATTTGTTCAATTTGCGTCACAAAATTACATATGATTACATTTAGAGAAATAGAACTGGAAGATATTGAAATTATAAATTCAAAATTGCAGTCACAAAATTACAGAGCTTCAGACCTTTGCTTTACTAATTTATATGCTTGGGGTAAAAAATTTAATACGCAGTTTGCAGTTACCGATGATTGGCTTTTCATCAGGTTTAAAGACAATAATGGTCGCAACTCATACCTAAAGCCGATTGGCACTGGTGATCTTAAAGAAGGAATAGAAATTATTCTGGAGGATCATAAGCAATACGATACAGTTTTTCAGATTAGGGGTATGACCAAAGAAATGGTTGATGAGTTGGAAACTGCATATCCCAATACGTTTAACTTTAAGCTCAACCGAAGTGTATCAGATTATATATATACAGTAGATAAATTAAGAGAACTCAAAGGTAAAAAACTTCAATCTAAGCGCAACCATATCAATAGATTTAAACGTGAAAACGAATGGGAGTATAAAAGTCTTACAAATAATCCCTATTTGGTAAAAGAGTGTAAAACTATGCTAGATAAGTGGATGGAGTTAAATAAAGATGAAAAAGATCCCTCTATAATTTTTGATGATTACGCAACTACCATTATGTTAAATAATTTCGAGAAATTCAATCTCAGAGGCGGATTAATCTGTGTAAACAATGAGATAGTGGCGTTTTCAATAGGAGAGCCTTTAACAAAAGATACAATTGTTGTGCATGTCGAAAAAGCATTTACTACAATTCATGGAGCATACAATATAATCAATCAGCAGTTTGCAATACATGAAACTGATGGTTATACCTATATTAATAGAGAAGAAGATATGGGGGTTGAAAATCTGCGTCGCGCCAAACTCTCTTATCAACCAGATATACTATTAGAGAAATTTAATGCAAGATTTAAGGAATAATCTTTAAAACCCAACAGAGATATGATTCATTTCGCAGACGATTCTACAAAACAAGCGGTTCGAGATATGTGGAAGATATGTTTTGGAGATCCAGATGCTTATATGGATATTTATTTTAATCATAAATATCGAAATGAAAATACTCTCATCTATATCCAAGATCAGAAACCTGTTGCATCACTACAGATGCTATTTTTTAATTTCACGTTCTATGGAATTGAGATTCCTATAGCATACCTTTCGGGTTTGTGCACCCTCCCATATTTTAGAAGCCGAGGTTATATGAAGCAACTAATAATTGAGAGTTATCAGGTTGCCAAAGAAAGAGAAATCCCATTAATGATTCTGGTGCCGCAAGATGAGGGCGTAATGAGTTATTATGAGAGGTTTGGGTTTGCACAGACATTCGATCCTGGCAATGAAACACTTCCCCAGCTTTCTAAAATAATGGAGGCAAGCAGTGAAGATATTCATAAAGCCTATGACAGCTTCAACTCACTTTTTCGAGATAACGATATGACCGTTCAGAAGTCTTTTGCCGATTTCGAAGCAATACTAGAAGAAGCCAAATTGTTTAACTATCCTCTTAAAACAAATCTAACAGGCATGGCAAGAGTGATTGATGCCAGTAGACTTATTTCGATATACTCAAGCAAATATCCCTCACATTCATTTAATTTGAGAGTAGAGGATGATATAATTCACGAAAATAACAGAGAATTTGCAATATCACAAGGCAAAGTGGAAGTTTTAAAGCCTAGCTCTAGTTTACAGAGAGAAAATATTAAAGTTGATATAAAAGAACTTGCTCAGCTGTTGATGGGCTATCATACATCGGAGAGAGATGAGCCTTTTTCAACACTTTTCCCTGAAAAAATCCCAACCATGCACTTCATGCTGGAGTAAGTGTTTTAGTAAGAAAGAGTAATTATAACCACTTCTTTTTTCGGAAGAAATATAGTATTAAAAGCGAAGAAAGCACCATAAGAAATATTGCAATTGGATAACCCCATTTAGTGTTTAGCTCAGGCATGAATGAAAAGTTCATTCCATATATACTCGCAATAAGAGTAGGAGGCATAAAAATTACGGAAACTATGGTAAATATTTTAATAATCTTATTCTGTTCAATATTAACATAACCAAGAAAAGCATCCTGTAGATAGTCAAGACGGTCGAAGCTAAATTTTATATGCTCAATCAGCGAGTTAATGTCCTTTATAATAATAGTGAGCCTTGGTTGTAACTCATCCGAAATAAACTCACTCCTAAGCATACTCGATATAACTCTTTGTTTATCAATAATATTCTCACGCATCAACATGTTCTTTTCTTGTAGGTTTTTAATCTCCGATAGTAGCTCTTCATCAGCCTCCTTTAAAGAAAGAGAGTTGCTCAATTGTGTAACCTTTTGTGTCATGTTTTCAATCATGTCAGCATCAAAATCCACTCGGGTCTCTAGTAATGCCACAAGAACGTGAGCTCCAGTTGGGTAGTTCTTAGGATGAGCCGAAATTTTCTTTACAGTCTCGTGAAACGATATTAACTCCTCTGCACGAACTGTAACAAGTATGTTGTCTTTTAGGATAAAAGAAACCGGATCTGTTTCGAAATTCGAGAGTAAGAAATTAGAGTTTACCACCAAAGTATCATTGGTTTCTATATATCTAGAAGACATCTCAATCTCAATCATCTCCTCCTCTTCTTGGATATATATTTTCAAGAAATCCTCAAGCTCGCTTTCTATCTCTTCGTCCACATCATTAAGGTCGATCCATAAAAAGTTATGAATAGGATTAGATTTCAGAAATTCGAGGCTGCGACTTAATCTCACGATTCCGTCTTTATGATAAAATAATTTGATATCCGCCATGATCTCTTTTTTTTAACTTTCTTCTTTGTTGCTTTGCCTAATTAATGGTTCAAGTAAATTTGTCAATTGTTCAAATTGTTCAATCGACAACTGTTCAGGTCTTTTTGTAAGCAAAGGATCGTCGGGCAGATGACTATCTTCAGAAAGTAGTGATTTTATTGAGTTGCGAAGCATTTTTCTACGTTGGTTGAAGCTCGTCTTCACAACCGTTTTAAATAAATTCTCATTGCAGTTTAGCTTTTCTCTATTATTTCTTGTAAGCTTAATAACTGCAGATTTGACCTTCGGCGGAGGAATAAACGCCTGTTCGTTTACCGTAAACAAGTATTCAATATCATACCAAACCTGCATTAATATGCTAAGAATACCATACGTTTTACTTCCAGGTGGGGCAGCCATACGTTCCGCAACCTCCTTTTGAATCATACCCGAGCAAAAAGGAATCTGTTTCCTATTGTCTAGTACTTTAAAAAAAATTTGTGACGAAATATTATAAGGATAATTGCCTATAACACAGAATTCTGTATTAAAGTAATCATCAAAGTTTAGCTTCAAAAAATCTTTTTCAATAATTTTACCCTCAAGCTCTGGAAAATGCTCTTTCAGATATACTATAGACTCATTATCAATTTCAACAACCTTAAGGTCAACTTCTCTTTTGAGTAAAAATTTAGTGAGCATACCCGTGCCAGCACCAACCTCCATTACGGGGAGCGTTGTAAAGTCTTTTAATGTATCTGCTACGCGGTTAGCTATATTTTCGTCTTTGAGAAAATGCTGCCCGAAGTTTTTCTTTGCTTTTACTGAAAACATTGCTATATGCCGATTATTCCATATCTTTACTGTCGCAAAGGTAATATTTAATTACAAATAACCGGTCATAGAGTTCCGGTTATTTGCTTATGAAAAGCTATAAGTTATACAGAACTAAAGTGAAGAATGTACTAAAAACGCTACTTTCATTATTGCTCGGATTATTAATTATTTGGGCAATGTATCGTAACACTGATCTTAGCGAATTGTGGGAAATTGCCAAATCCGCTAACTTCGTCATAATAGGCGCTTCTTTAATATTTGGGTTAATCGGGAACATCATTAGAGGCTTACGATGGGAGCTTTTTGTGAATTCACTTGGTTATCATCCTCCCAGAACTAGCCTAGTATATGCAACCTTAGGCAATTATGCCGTAAACTTTGTGCTTCCCCGTGCCGGAGACTTATGGAGGGTTGGTGTAGTTAGCAAATATGATAAAATACCCCTTTCTAAAACATTCGAAACATTCATTATCGACAAGGCCGTAGATATAGTGGCAGGTTTGTCAATAATATTTATAAGTATAGTGCTTTATGCAGAATTCTTCATTTCATATATCAATGATCATCCTCAATTTTCAGAAAGCATCTCAAATCTTTTTAGTTCTGCATGGGTTTACATTGGCTTAGCTGCAATTCTTATTGTAATTGTACTTATGTTCACAGTTTTTAAAAGAACCGCTTTCATGTTAAAGTTGATTAGCTTTCTTAAAACAGTTAAGTACGACTTGAAAATTATATCTGGAATGAAAGAGAAAAAGCGAATAATAATCTATACTATACTACTTTGGTTATGTTTTTATTTGTATTTTTACATTTGCTTTTTTGCGTTTGACTTCACCAAAGATCTTGGTCCGCTAGCAGGACTAATAGTTTTTGCGATGACAAACATCGGTATTTCGGTTCCCGTGCAGGGAGGAATTGGTCCCTGGCACTTTGTGGTAATCACTTCATTAGTTATTCTTGGCGTGGCAGAAAATCAGGCACTTGCCTTTGCCGGCGCCGTTTTCGCAATACAGTCTATTTGGCAAATTCTATATGGTCTTTATGGTGTATTAGCTATGCCATTTGTTAAGCGACGAAATTAAACACTAAATAAAAATTATATAATTCTATGACTACTTCAGAAATACTAAGTTTGACACCCGAGAATGTTTGGAAATATTTTTATGAGCTAACTAAAATTCCCCGTCCCACCGGACAAATGGAAGAGGTTACTAAATATGTAATAAACTTCGGGAAATCTTTAAACCTTGAAACAATACAAGATAAGGTAGGGAATGTATTAATAAAGAAGCCTGCAACAAAAGGCTACGAAAACTCCAAAACAGTTATACTGCAGTCACACCTCGATATGGTTCCTCAAAAGAACTCAGATGTTGTTCACGATTTCACAAAAGATGCTATTAAAACATACATCGATGGCGATATGGTAAAAGCGCGATCCACTACACTTGGAGCCGATAACGGTGTAGGCTGTGCAATGATGATGGCTGTTCTTGCAGATAATAGTATTGAGCACCCTTCAATTGAAGCTCTTTTCACCATCGATGAAGAAGTGGGAATGGACGGCGCCCACGGTCTTGAGAAAGGATTTCTTAAAGGCAGCAAGATGATTAACCTCGATACAGAAGAAGAAGGCGAACTTTGTATTGGTTGTGCAGGGGGAAGGGATGCAAATATCACATTCGATTTTAAACCAGAGAATTTAATCGATGAAGGCGATATAGCATACAAGGTTATACTAAAAGGATTAAAAGGAGGACACTCCGGAGTACAAATCCATCTTGGACACGCTAATGCCAATAAGCTGATGAATCGCTTCCTTAAAGAAGTTGTAAGCAACTATGAGGCAAGAATAGCAAGTATAGATGGTGGATCGCTCAGAAATGCCATACCACGTGAATCGTTTGTTGTACTTACAATACCCGAACAACTTTCTGAAGATCTTATAGATTTAGTTGACGAGTACGAACAACTATTTAGAGAAGACTTTTTAGGCATCGAGAGTGGTATCTCATTTAAAGCCGAACGTACTAATATGCCAGAATCACTCTTGCCAGTAGAGGTTCAAGATGATTTAATAAATGCTGTTGAAGCATGCTCCAATGGTGTTATAAGCTATTTGGCCGATTTTCCAGGTGTGGTTGAAAGTTCATTAAACCTAGCACTAGTAAAATCTACAGAGCAAAATATAGAAATAAAGCTTTTAATACGCAGCTCATCCGAAAGTCGGAAAGACTGGATCTGCTCATCTGTAGAAAGCCTTTTTAGTTTAGCGGGTGCTAAGGTAGAATTTGGAGGAGATTATCCCGGATGGCAACCAAATGCCAATTCAGAACTGCTTGATCTTATGTCTAAAATATATTTAGATAAATATAACGAAGAGGCTACAGTTATGGTTATCCATGCTGGTCTCGAGTGCGGCATTATTCAGTCTAATGTTGAGCACAAGCTAGATATAGTTTCATTTGGACCCACTATTACTGGTGCCCATTCTCCAGATGAAGCTGTTGAAATAGAATCAGTTGGTAAGTCGTACGACTACCTTATATCAGTTATAGAGAATTTGAAATAAATAGTATGAAGAATTCACTTATCATTTTTGCTTCTGATCATGGCACTGTAGAAAAATGTGCCAAGGAATTATTTCTTCAGATGGATGGTAAGGTCGATTTATGTAATTTATATAACAGAAAGATCAACCCCGATCTTTCTGCTTATGATACCATAATCATTGGAGGATCAATTCGTTCAGGCAAGATACAAGATGTAATTGCCGAGTTTTGTGAAGCAAACATATCAAAGCTTATTCAAAAAAATATTGGGCTCTTTATTAATTGTATCTACTCAGGCGAGAAAGCGTTGAAGCAACTTGAAGATGCATACCCAGTGTCATTGAATGAAATTGCAATAGCTCGTGATTACTTTGGGGGAGAAATAGATAATCTTAAACTAAACTATTTAGAGAGAATGATTACAAAGCAGATGATTGAGCAAGAGAATTTAATAGTAAAACTATCGAAAGATAAAATCATTAGATTTGCTAAGAAAATGTCTAACTTACAATGAAAAGAAAATTTAAAAGACACATACTCATTCCACTAATATTATTAGTTTACGTTGCAATTATGGTTGTAATGGCATTGCCAAAATACCAGAAATCGGGCAACTGGAGCGAGTTCGCTATAATTCTCGCTGTAAGCTTAATTCTTATTGTTGTAATATATTTTGTATACAAAAGAAAGGAGAAGCTTAGAGATAAGTTCAATAACATAAGCAAATAAATGAAGCCTTTTTCTCCATTTATATTTTACATTATTACACTCTTATTTTTTATTGGAAACTCTGAATATATTTTTGGTAGTTCTCAGCAACAGCAATCTATCACCAATTCGCAATTTTATAAATTCAGAATATATCTAAAAGATAAAGGATTTAATGAATATACTTTAGAAGATCCTTCACAATTCTTATCCCCAAAATCTATAGACAGAAAAAAGACTCAAAACGTTGAAATAGACGAAAGAGATTTTCCAATATCAAAAGACTACTTCAAACTTGTCGAAAAAGCAGGAAGCAAAGTTGTATCACACAGCAAGTGGTTCAATACTATTGTTGTTAGGGTAAGCGACAGCTTAAAAATAAATGAAATATCTTCTCTAAGCTTTGTCGACTCAGTGCAATATGTGTGGAGGGGTAGTGTTGGTAACTATGAAAAATCGCTACGACCACGTCTAAATCAAGATATTACTCTCGAAGAATACCCCACTGATACTGTTTATGGTTACTGCCATAACCAGTTCGCATTGCATAATGCCACCCAATTACTAAACTCGGGATACAGAGGAAAAGGAATTCATATAGGTGTAATAGATGCTGGGTTCACCAATTTTGATGTTATACCGGCATTTAGCACAACTAATCTCTTAGGTTATTCAAATTTTGTACCCGAAGGTGATATCTTTTCTGCTAGTAGTCATGGCACAAAGGTGTTGTCTGCAATGGCAGTTGATATTCCAGGTCTGATGATAGGGTCTGCCCCAGATGCATCATATTATTTATTACGCTCTGAAGATGTTGCTAGTGAGTTCCCGGTAGAAGAAGATTACTGGGTACGTGCAATTGAGTATGCCGATAGCATTGGGTTGGATATAGTAAATACCTCACTAGGCTATAATAACTTCGACGATATAGAATTGAATTACACTCACAGTGATTTAAATGGCCAAACCTCCTTAATGTCTCGTGCCGCAGATTTTGCATACGACAAAGGAATGATTATTGTAGTAAGTGGAGGCAACGAGGGCAACAAACAATGGCAAAAGTCTACACCCCCCGGCGATGCTAAAAATGTAATTGCTGTGGGGGCAGTAGCAATAGATAGCATAATAGCTTCGTTTAGTTCTCACGGAGCAATGGCAGATGGCAGAATAAAGCCAGATTTGGTTTCTGTAGGTAAACAAGCTATTACTATTGGTGATGATGGTACAATAGGAAGAACAAATGGTACATCCTTGGCTTCACCATTTCTTACAGGCTTAATAGCCTCGCTATGGTCGGTTAATCCTGCTTTGCATCGTTCAGAACTGATAGATATTATCAAACGAAGCTCCGATAGGTACGCAAACCCCGATTCTATTTATGGTTATGGTATACCCAACTTTCAAAAGGCATTAATTGAAACACAGAAGACTCTAGTTCTAGAAGAAATTATTAATAATTAGTTTATAAGCTAACAATGACAGATAAGTCGTTTTCGTTATCCGAGCTAAATGGTTGTGTAAGAGATGCAATACAGCAAGCATTGCCTCAAACGTATTGGTTGCGTGCCGAGACAAGTGATGTGCGTCACAACAGAAACGGTCATTGTTATCTTGAGTTTATAGAGAAGAACGCCATTACAGATTCTATAATTGCAAAAGCAAGAGGTGTTATTTGGTCTAATGTTTATGAGATGTTGTCTCAGTATTTCGAGAAAGAGACGGGGCAACAATTCACAACTGGTTTAAATGTACATGTTCGTGTTTCTATAGAGTTTCACGAGCTTTACGGCTATTCACTCACCGTAGTTGATATCGATCCCTCGTTCACTCTTGGAGAGATTGCCAGAAATCGTCAGATTGTTATAAACCGACTAGAGCAAGAAGGCGTTCTTACCCTCAACAAAGAGCTTGTATTGCCAGAGATAACAAATCGTATTGCAGTTATTTCTTCTCCTACAGCAGCGGGTTATGAAGATTTTATGCATCAGCTAAATAAAAACCGACCAGGATTTAAGTTTTACACAAAACTATTTCCAGCAATAATGCAAGGGGATAGGAGTGAGGCATCGATAATTGCTGCACTCGAGAGTATATTTATGCATAGTCAGCATTTTGATGCTGTTGCAATTATAAGGGGTGGGGGTGCGTCGGCCGATTTAAACTGTTTCGATTCGTACCTTCTTGCAAATAATATTGCACAGTTTCCTTTGCCTGTAATTAGTGGCATCGGTCACGAGAGGGATGTTACAGTGGTAGATGTAGTATCACATACCCGTGCCAAAACACCCACAGCAGTTGCTGAATTTATTATTGAGCATATGAGTGTCACTGCAACGGAATTAATCGATTTGCAGGACCGTATTATATCAGTTAGCGAAAGTGTAATATTAAAAGAGAAGAACGATTTATTGCTTGCATCCAGAGAGGTTGTGCATGGTGCTAAGATGTTGTTGCAAAGAGATTATGCAACTGTAGATAAGTATAGTTCTACTATGAAGCATCAGATTAAGCAATTGTTGCTGAGTCACTATCATTATCTCGAAAACAGAGAGCAGTATATAAAAATGGCTTCTCCCGATAATATCCTTAAGCGTGGATATACACTTACTATGAAGGATGGGGTTTTTGTTACTTCAGTTGATGATTTAAAGGTAGGTGACAAAATTGAAACCAGATTTAAAGATGGTTCGTCTGAATCTGAAATAACTAAACTGTAGAGCCAATTATTATTAGTCTAAATTTTATTTTAAGTGTTGTTATTATGGAAGAAGTGGATATAAAAAAAATGAACTATACTCAAGCAAAAAATGAGCTCGAGCAAATTGTTACAGCCATCGAATCGGGCAAGCTAGATATTGATGCTCTAACAAGTAGTGTGAAAAGGGCATCGGAGCTTATATCATTTTGTAAACAGAAGCTAACCAAGACCGATAAGGATTTGCAGAAGATTTTAGATGATATTGAGTAGTTTTGTAATCGACTTATGGCAAACGAAAAAAAATATAGCGCAGTAATTGTTGCCGGAGGAAAAGGCTACCGTGTGGGTGGAGAGCTACCTAAGCAGTTTTTGCCTATTAGTGGCAAGCCAATGCTCATGCATACTATTAATGCTTTCTATCTGTTTAATAAAGAAATGCACATAGTAGTAGTACTTCCAAAAGAGTTCGTATCACTTTGGCAGCAGCTATGCAGCGAACATAATTTTGTTATTAACCATAGAATTGTAGTTGGAGGAGAAACTCGATTTCATTCGGTGAAAAATGGGCTCAAAGAAGTTGCCACTGAAGATATTGTTGCAATTCATGATGGGGCACGACCGTTTGTTTCTCCTGAATTAATACTGATGTGTTTTAATGAGTCTTTTGAGGGTCAGTACGGAGTAATTCCGGTAATTGATGAGGTGAATAGCGTACGCAGACTTACAGATAATGGTAGTGAAATAATAGATAGATCTCAACTCAAATTGGTTCAAACCCCTCAAGTTTTCCCTGCCCATTTATTAAAAAGTGCGTATGAGTTAGGTTATGATTCATCGTATACCGACGATGCTTCTGTTGCCGAGAAATATGGTGTAAATATAAAATTGGTACCCGGTGAATATACAAATATTAAAATAACCACATCACTCGATATTATATTGGCAGAGCAAATAGATAAATATTTATCAAAACGATAAGATTATCGCTGTTATACCCCTTTTTTCATTAATTTGTTCGTAAAATTCAAAAACAACCTTCCATTTTGTCATTATATAGCATAAAATTATTACTTTTGTAGAAATATTACAAAAATGCTATAGATGGAAAAAATTGATAAGCTAGACAGGCAGATTCTAGAGATTATTACTCAAAACGCACGTATTCCTTTTAGGGATGTTGCCGAACAGTGTGGAGTTTCACGTGCTGCCATCCATCAACGCGTTCAGCGTATGATAGAGAATGAAATAATAACCGGATCGGGCTATCATGTAAACCCCAAAGTGCTTGGTTATGCATCAAGTGCTTATATTGGTGTTAAATTAGAGAAAGGCTCTATGTATAAGAATGTAATACCAGAGTTTGACAAAATACCTGAGGTTACAGAATGCCACTTTACAACAGGGCCATACACACTACTTATTAAACTTTATGCACGCGACAACGAGCATCTTATGGATCTGTTAAACAATAGAATTCAGGAGATACAAGGCGTAGTAGCCACAGAAACAATGATTTCACTTAGCCAAAGCGTGAAGCGTGAAATTCCGATAATGAAAGCAAAAGTTGAAAAATAATTTATAGAGTACAATCTGCTTTAAAAAATTAAATCCCTCAAGGTAAAAACTTGGGGGATATTTTTTTTAAAAAATTAATCCAAAGCAAGCTAAATTTTATTAGTAATGCGCCAATCGTGCAGCTCGAATTTATTGCCTCATCGATTCGATCGTGGTGCGTAGAAATTCCAGTCCATGTCCAGTTCATCTCCGTGCTTCGTCCTAACCTGGTCCTTACCATGCTCGGTTATTAACGACAAAGCTTAGGAGTTGGTAAGGGCGAAGTACAGTTTATGAATGATTTAGGAAGTGGCTTGAGCAAACAATTAATTTCAGTGTAGCGTTGTTGCGGATGAGCATTTAAAAAACAAAAAAAACACCTGAATAAAGTATATTCAAGTGTTCTTTTTGTGGTGCCACCAAGAATCGAACTAGGGACACACGGATTTTCAGTCCGTTGCTCTACCAACTGAGCTATGGCACCAACATTGCTTAAATTGCGAGTGCAAAGATAATCGCAATTTTGGTATTTGCAAAATATGAGTGATGAAATTGTAAAAAAAAATCAAATATTTAATTTCTATTCACCAATTGGATTCCATCCTTGTGCTTTTAGTTGAATCTCGGCACCATCACGTGTAACCATATAACATCCGTTTTCATGCTTTGTTATATGTCCCACAAGATGAACGCCTGTAATGTTGCTCATTTTGTCGTGCAAAGTAAGGGGAACGGTAAATAAGAGCTCATAGTCTTCACCTCCATTCAGAGCTACAGTTGCCACATTCATATTGAATGTCTCTGCCATTGCAGCAGTTTGGTAATCGATAGGGATGCGTTCTTCAAATAGATGGCACCCTACGTTGCTTTGTTTACAAATATGAAGCAAATCAGATGAAAGGCCGTCTGAAACATCTATCATGGATGTGGGTATGATATTATTAACCGTTAATGCTTCAATGATATCTTTTCGTGCCTCAGGCTTCAACTGTCTCTCAAGGATATACTCTTTACCACCAAAGTCGGGTTGAAAAGCTTTGCCACTATCAGCATCAAATACTGCTCTCTCCCGCTCAAGTAATTGTAAACCCATATAAGAAGCTCCTAAATCACCCGATACATAAATAAGGTCGGTTTCTTTTGCGCCATTGCGATAAACAATTTTATCCTCCTCGGCTATACCGATACAAGTGATGCTAATAGTAAAGCCAGTTAAAGAGGAGGTTGTGTCACCACCAACAAGATCTACACCATAAACCTCACAGGCGAGGTTAACGCCACTGTAAAATGTTTCTAGGTCCTCCACAGACATTCGTTTATCTATACCAAGCGACACAGTTATTTGCTGTGGTATACCGTTCATAGCATATATGTCTGAGAAATTAACTACAGCCGCCTTATAACCTAGGTGTTTAAGTGGTGAGTATATAAGGTTGAAGTGAATACCCTCCAGTAATAAGTCGGTGGTTATAAGAGTCTGTTTACCAGTGTTATCAATTACCGCTGCATCATCACCTACACCTTTTATGGTTGTTTGCTGAGTAAGTTTAATATCTTTTGTAAGGCGATCAATTAAACCAAATTCACCTAAAGTTGCTATCTCTGTTCTTTGCATAATTATAGAAATAAAAAAGAGGTCGCTACAGTAATTTTAGTACTGTTGAATATCGACCTCTTATAGACTAGTTGATTAAATATCAAATTTCTTGTACTATCGCACGCATAATCTCTGCCATTTTTGGCTGAGCAATTTTAGCTGCTATCTGCACCTCTTCGTGAGATACCTCAACTATTTTGCCAATAACACCAAGATCGGTAATGATTGAGAAAGCAAGAACCTTCATACCTGCATGATTGGCTACAATAACTTCTGGCACAGTTGACATCCCAACAGCGTCACCACCAATAATACGTAGGTAGTTATACTCTGCAGGTGTTTCAAAAGTTGGACCTGTTAACCCCACGTATACACCATGCTGAAGCTTTATGTTCTTTTTATTAGCTATCTCCATAGCTTTTAGTCGCAACTCTTTATTATAAGCCTCGCTCATATCAGGGAAGCGTGTTCCCAATTCTTTATAATTTTTGCCATGTAGAGGATGCTCGGGGAAAAGATTTATATGATCTTCAATAAGCATAATATCACCTACATCGAAGCTAGAATTCATTCCGCCTGCTGCATTAGATACAAACAGGTACTCGATATTAAGCGCTTGAAATACTCTAATAGGGAAGGTTACCTCTTTCATTGTGTAGCCTTCGTAATAGTGAAAGCGACCTTGCATTGCAAGCACCTTCTTACCACCTAGTGTGCCAATAATAAGTTTTCCGCTATGACCCTCAACTGTTGAAACAGGGAAATTGGGTATCTCTGTATAAGGGATGTCGGTTTTATCCTTTATCTCATTTGCTAACTCACCCAGACCTGTTCCAAGGATAATTGCAGTATTTGGTATTTCACCAATTCTGCCTTTTAGATAATCAGCTGTTTGTTTTATTGTTTCTAACATGTTCTACTATTTTTTTATTAAATGAAAATTTCTCTTGACTGTTTAAAAAAGTAACCTTTACTGGAATATAGTACATTTTCTTCTTAATCTCTTCTGAAAGGTAGTTAAGTGATCTAAACCGTACGGCATCTTTCTCAGTTGTAAGTATTACCTTATTCTCTTCATTTACCTCATCAATCATTTCTATGATTGAATCGATATCCCTTTTAGTGAAGTTATGATGATCGGGGAAGAATTTAGTGTAAAGATTATATGTTTTAAGTTCTAGTTTTCTTACCAGTGGTTCTGGTGAGGCTACACCTGTAACGAGGAAAACATGTTTTTTGAGTAAATTATTTAGCTCAAGCTGTTCATCATTTAGTTCTGGAAACACAGGTTTAATTTCCTCATAATCCAGAGTTGTAAAGTAGAGACTCTGAAATGGAAAAAGATCTAAGCCGTTTGAATATATCCTGAAATCGATGGGTTGTAAATCGGGATGACACTTGGTTACTAAAACAATTGATGCCCTGTTTTTTCCTTTTAGTGGTTCGCGGAGAAATCCAGAGGGTAATAGCTTGTCTTCATAAACCGGGCGATTGCTATCTACCAAAAGTATAGACAATGATGGTTGCACACTTCTATGCTGATAACCATCGTCAAGAAGTACCACGTCTGGGCGTTTATCTTCATCAAAAGTGAGCATTTTTTCTATAGCATTTACCCTGTTCTTATCTACAACTACCAAAACAGATGGGAATTTTTTCTTAATTTGAAGAGGCTCATCACCAGCATCTCTTACTTTTGAGTTTACTTCAACTATTTGAAAACCTCTGCTCTTGCGTTTGAAGCCTCTGCTGAGTACAGCAACTTTGTATCTAGGAGATAATAAACTAATAAGATATTCTATATGTGGAGTTTTTCCGGTTCCTCCAACAGTTATATTTCCTACACAGATAACCGGTATATCAAATTTCTTTTGTTTAAGTATTTTTCTGTCAAATAGCCAGTTGCGGAAATTTATACCAATACCGTACAACCATGATAATGGTTGCAGGTAACGTCTTACTTCAACTACTGGTAATTCCATTAATTATCTAATATTCAATTCGAAAGGTATACGTGCTTGTATATAATCTTGATCTTTAATGTTTTTGAGAAGCATAAATAGCTCGAAGCTTTCTCCCAAGTAATTTTTAATTGTTTTGGCAGCAAGTTCTTCTTTGGCAGGGTTTAAAAGCTCTTCAATTGGTGAAGTTAATTTTGGATATTCAAATATAACATAACTTTTACCCAGGTTTGCCATATCAGCAGCTATTTCAATAGCTCTCTCAAGACCCCCAAGCTCATCAACAAGTCCTATTTCTTTTGCCTGGTTACCCGTCCAAACTCTTCCTTCTGCATATTGTGCCAATGTCTCTTTGTCCATATTGCGACCCTCAGCACATCGTGTCAAGAATAAGTCGTATCCGGCTTCAACATAATTCTGCATCAACTCCCTTTCTCTTTCATTAAAAGGGCGCGTGAGGTTGCCAAAATCAGCAAACTCGTTTGTCTTAACTGTTTCTGTATGAACTCCTATTTTGTTTGTGGTGCCTTCTAAATTGGGTATCATTCCAAAAATACCGATAGAGCCGGTAATTGTTGTGGGCTGTGCTACAATGCTATTTGCGTTACATGCAATGTAATAGCCTCCCGAAGCTGCCATATCTCCCATAGAAGCTATTACAGGTTTTTCGGCTTTTAAATCTTCAATTGCTTTCCAAATCTGTTCAGATGCATAAGCACTACCACCTCCTGAATTAATTCTAAAAACAACCGCTTTAATGTCATCATCATTTTTTAGCTTCTCTATTTCGTTTACTAAATACTTATCCTGAATACCCGATGAGCCTGTACCAGAAGTGATATTGCCGTTTGCATAAAGAATAGCTACTGTGTTTTCTGTTTTAAGTACATTTTTGGTTTTTACAGACTTCATATTTGCTACTGTAGCAGATGGTATCTTTTTATCATCATCAATATCTAAAAGTTCTCTCAGGTAATTTTTCATCTCAGCTTCATAAAGGAGGGTGTCTACTAAATTGGCTGATAAAAGATATTCTGTTGATTGAAGCATTGGCATTTCATTAGCCAAATTGTCTATCTGCTCGTCAGTGAGCGATCTGGACATTGCAAGGTCGCTTCTCATAAAGCTCCAAGCATCATTTAGGTATGAGCTAACCTGTTCTCTGTTTGCTTCGCTCATCTCATTTTGGGTGAATGGTTCTACGGCCGATTTATATGTTCCCACCTTAAAGATCTGCATATCAATGCCTAGTTTGTCTAATGCGTCTTTAAAGAAGATGGGTGTTGAAGATAGGCCATGCAGATCTAGCATCCCTTGTGGATTAATAGAGATTTTATCTGCAACAGATGCAAGATAGTAACCTCCCTGTGTATAGGTATCGGCATATGCTACTATAAATTTGCCGTTTTCTTTAAAATTATTAAGCTCGCTCCTAATTTCTGCAAGTGTAGCCATTGATGCACTTAAGCTTCTTGAGTCTAGGTAGATACCTTTAATGTTATCATTGCTTTTAGCTTTTCTAATAGCACTAACTATATCATTTAATCCCATGCTTGAAGGATACTGTGAGCTAAGTAATGATGTAAATGGGTCGGGCTCGGCAACTCTCTCTACTATTGTTCCATCTAGTTTAAGATTTAAAACGGAGTTGTCTTGGAGTAAGAACTTCTCAGAAGACATGGAGCTAAATACCGAACCGGCTGCTCCAATAAACATAACCATTGCAATAATAGAAATTATGATCTGTGCAATGAGAAAACCCAAAGCTGATGCGATCATTACTTTTAGAAAATCTTTCATAATGAGGATTTTTATATTTGAATATTAAAACAAAAATAGATAAAAAAGAACGGCTATACAATTTAAAATTACTCATTCTTAATTAATTTCATTTGGATAATTATTGTGATAACTGTAAATTTGGAAGCCCATAGTGGTTTATCATACTTTTTAGACAAATTCAAGCTTCTTAATAAATGGTAAATAGTGGTAAAAAAGAGGGTGGCGCGCAACGTTTTCTTCTTTAATTCATCTATATAGTAACTGCGATAAAAATGGATGACTCGCAACTGATAATAGCGTGTAAGAAACAGAACCGTGATGCACAGAAAGCATTATATGAGAAATATGCTCCTATAATGATGGCTGTATGCATTCGTTATACCGGGGATGGTGAGATTGCACGAGATTTGTTGCACGATGGGTTCATCAGGGTTTTTATGCAGATAGGCTCTTATTCGGGCAAGGGATCTTTTGAAGGATGGCTAAGACGCATATTTGTAAATTTAGCGTTGGAGAATTTCCGCAAGGAAAAAAAGAAACATCAGTTCATGGAAGAGTATAGTTATATACAAAACACTGAATCTGATTATGCAACAGAAAATTTACTTGAGATTGAAGATATTCCTCGTGAAGAAGTATTAGAAATGATAAAATCACTTCCACCGGGTTATAGAACAGTATTTAACCTCTTTATATTTGAGGATATGTCACACAGGGAGATTGCCGAAGAACTGGGTATAAGTGAAGCTTCTTCACGTTCACAGTTTTATAGAGCTAAAAGCCAGTTGAAGAAAAAGATTACAGCCATTATTTCAAAGAACAAACTAAGACAGCTATAATGAATTCAGATAATGAAATAAAGAAGCAATTTAAATCGAAATTCGACGATTTTAAAGTTCCAATACCAGCTGATGGATGGGACCAGATAGAGGAGTCGTTAAATTCGATTGTTGTTGTACAAAACAATAATGTTCGCAGGATTTGGCGAATTGTTGGTTCTGTAGCAGCTATTGCTGTTTTGATTATAGGAAGTTTGTTATTCTTAAAACCTCCAATTGTGCAGGAGGATGCATATATTTCTGATGCAACCGAAAAAACAAGTAGTGTTAAAGCGGATAAATCTGAATCTGTAAAACAGTCAAGCTCTTCAGTTATAGATAAACCAACTAATGAGGAGTTGTTTGTTACAAAAAGCAGTAATATAAATAAAAAGGTTGATTTCATTTTGGGAGCCAATAAAGAGATTGTTCTGGCTGAAGTATTGGAGACTCTGGCTGAAGTACAAGAAAGTTATGCTCAAGAAACAGCCTCTTTTGATATAACAGATGATAAAGTAATTGAGGAGATAACTTTAATCATACAGGAACAAGAACATTTATTAGCAGAGCAATTTGTTGAACGAGGTAACAATGATTTAATTTTGTCTTTTGGAGGCAAGGGCGGTCTAACCTCTTTTTATCAGTCTATTAATACCCCAATGACATTGCGAAGCGCAACTGTTGCTAGTGATAACCAGTTTTTAGACGAGTCGGAAAAAATGTTGTTTCAACAAAATATTTTAAAAGATAATATTGCCGAGATGGAGCACAATCAGCCAGTTTCATTTGGTGTAACTGTTTCAAAATCAATAATTGAAGGTCTTTATTTAGAAACTGGACTAGTGTATTCATACCTCTACTCTAAGAGTAAAAACACCAGTGCTATTTTGCAAAACCGCCAGACACAGAGCTTACACTATTTAGGCATCCCTTTAAATCTCAATTATAACCTGTTTTCTCTGAGAAATTTAAATGTTTATGCATCTCTTGGAGGAATGATTGAGAAAGATGTTTACGGTAAATTTCGTGAGGAGGGTGAAGGCGAGTCAATTGATGATGAAATGAAATCTGAATTTTTGCGTAATGAAACTATTTCTCAGCGTAATCCTCAATTGTCTGTTAATGCTGGGTTAGGATTGTCTTATCCTTTATATAGAGATTTAAAGTTATACGGAAAGATAGGTGGAGCATATTATTTTGATGCAAAAAATGATTTTAAAACCATATACTCAGATAGCAAAATTGTTATGGATTTGAGCATTGGTATTAGATATGAATTTAAATAACAATAAAAATAAATTAATTTATGAAGAAATCGATTTTATTTTCAGCAATTATAGGCGCTCTTCTTTTTATGACATCATGTTTAGGAGAAGTAAGTAGCAACTATGCTGATACTACTTTTGTTTATATTGACACAGATGATGTGGGTACTGTTTATGGAAAAACAATATCACCCATGGCAAGAGTTATTATTTCTAATGAAATGATTTTGATGAATCCCAATAGAATAAAAGTTATGAGCTATAGCTGGGATGAGGAGAATGGCACGAAACCTATAACCATATCGGGTCAAATGTATCAAGCCGATTATGTTAAACTTACAGGTGAGACAGTAGATATTAATAACACATCTTTAAGAATGACTGAAATGCCAGAAGTAGAAGAGCAATTGAGCTTTCTGGATTTTAAAGACCCCCTATTTGCCAGTACAGCCGACTTTATGGGTGATAATTGGATCTTCCAGTACTCTTATGAACTACCTAAAGGTCAGACAGCTGCTGTTCAGTTTTTCAAAAGAACTCCAACTGATGAGAATAGTTCAAATGTCTTCATTGATGTGAATCTTGTTTATAGCGGAACACCTTCTGGAACAGATGTAGAAAGGAAAACAGATTATCTTGCGTTAGATATGCGCATGTTGAGGAGCCAGTATGCGAATTCAAATCATGAAGAATTAAAGATAAAATTTGTTTACCATCTGAAGGATAGAGCTGAGCCAATTGAGTCACCCACATATTCTATGTTACTCAAAGAAAATTGATATAACTTAAACAATTAATATAGCTGCAGCATCTTCAAAGGATGTTGCAGCTTTTTTTTTATATGTAGCTTATTCTCAATATTAAGCGGAATTAACTAACTTTGTACTCGAAAATCAAAATAATAATGTGGAGAGAAATTGTTGGAGTTATTACACAACTACTTGTAGCTACACCCAAAGCATGGAAGGATATATATCGCGAAAGATGGTCACTAGGTGAATTCCTTAATCGTTATCTGCATCCTATGTTTGGTCTTATTGCATTTACTTCTTTTATTGGAGGACTCATGTTTTCTATCAATGGGAGTATTGAGAGTGCTCTAAAGCAAGCAATAGTTGGAGTGGTTGCAGTTTATGGTAGTTATTTCATTGCTTCTTACGTTTTAAACGAGATGGCAGAGAAGTTTAGCCTGAAGAAAAATATGCCTATGTTTAAGAAGTATGTGGGCTTTTCTTCAGTAGTTATTTATCTTTTGTACTTAATAACTCCATTTTTCCCCAATTTTATTATACTTTGGCTGCTTGCGTTATACTCTGTTCATATTTTGTATATCGGTGCTCAGTATTTTCTGAAAGTGGATAAGGAAAATCATTTGAACTTCACACTTTTATCATCTGCAGTTATTTTATTTACACCAGCTGCTATAAGTCTGCTTTTTTCTATTATAATAAAGTAATGAAACAGTCTCCTATCAACATAAAAAATAAACGCGCCACATTCGATTATGAATTGGTGGAAACTTTTACATCAGGTATTGTGTTAACAGGTACAGAGATTAAGTCAATTCGCCTTGGCAAAGCTAGTCTTGTTGATACATATTGTGCTTTTGAGGGTAAAGGTTTGTGGGTTCGTAATATGCATATTGCCCCATATTTCTACGGAAGTTATAATAACCCCGACTCTCGAAGGGACAGGAAGTTGCTGCTCAACAAAATTGAGTTGAAAAAAATTAGGCGTTTGACAAAAGAAACTGGTTATACAATTATCCCTGTTAGAATGTTTATCAATGAAAAGGGGTTGGCAAAATTGGTTATTGCTGTGGCACGAGGAAAAAAGCAGTACGATAAACGTCAATCTCTAAGAGAGAAAGAAGATAAACGTTCAATGGACAGAATGTTTAAAAGGTAGAGCTGGTTCTTATTATTTGTTTTAGTGTTATCAATTAATTGATTCTTGTTTAAGATGCAATTTGGCAAAACTATATTTTTTCCGGCATTGAAGAAGTCTATTACTACTTCATTGTGGTTGTTGAAGATGATTTTACCTATATCGCTTGTGGTAAGATTACTTGGCTATTTTGGAGCTTTGGGATATATGGCTGCCTATCTCGATCCGCTTTTTGTCTATTTGGGACTACCGGGTAGTACTGCAATTGTTTTTTTAACTTCAATCTTCCTGCCACTTTACGCCCCTTTGGCTATAATTACATCAATGAGTATCACCTTAAGAGAGCTTACAATATTGGCACTTATGTGTCAGATTGCACATAACCTTCCGGTGGAAAGTGCTATTCAGGGAAGAACAGGAGCTACTTTTAGAGGTATGTCACTGTTACGTATTGTAATGGGTATTATTGCAGCGCTTATACTTAACCTGCTACTTCCAAAGGAGATGGGAATGCCTCTTTTTTCTCAAACAGATGTAGTTGCAATTAATTCAATAGGCGAACTTCTGATAACTTGGTTGAAAACTTCTCTTAATATTGCACTTTTGATAACAGCAATTGTTTTTTAGCTTAACTTGCTATACAATATTTTAAATCACTATAATCATATTGAAAAGCTAAGCAGAGGGCTAAGCCCTTTTTTAAAGATTTTTGGACTTCCCGAAAATACAGGGTTCCTATTACTCATAGGTTATATAGTTGGATTGGCCTACGGTGGTGCGTTAATGATGGACCAAATTAAAGAAGGCCAGGTCACGCGCACTGATGCAAATTTGCTTAATCACCATCTTGCTCTTTCGCATTCGGTTATAGAGGATAACCTGCTTTTTGTTGCACTAGGTGTATCTATTTGGTGGATATTAGCAGTGAGATTATCCTTGGCATGGGTTGTTGTGTGGGTAAGAAGGTTTATTCTTAATATGCGAAGGGGAAAATTAAGCTTTTCCATTTAAAATAATGATATTTAATTATATTGGTTAATTTTGGGATTGAATCAGTTTGATTTGGCTGTATATTTAAGCCGATTTACTCAATACATGTTGATAGTTCTAGTTTAAATACAGTTAGTTTTTCTGCCTAATAAATAATAATAAGTAGTAATGATGAACTTGGAAAAAATTTTATCCAATCGTGTCCTCATTTTAGATGGTGCGATGGGAACGATGATACAGCGATATAATCTTACGGAAGAGGATTTTAGGGGTGAGAGATTTAAGGACTTTGATGTGCTCTTGAAAGGTAATAACGACTTGTTATCGTTGACCCAACCAGATGTAATTAGTGAGATTCATAAAGAGTATCTGGAAGCTGGGTCTGATATTATCGAGACAAATACTTTTAATTCAACCTCCATTTCGATGCAGGATTACAAAATGAGCCACTTAGCCAGGGAGATAAATCTTGCTGCAGCTAAAATCGCTCGTGAGGCTGCAGATGAGTATAATGTAAAGACTCCTGATAAACCAAGATTTGTAGCTGGCTCAATTGGTCCTACCAATAAAACTGCTTCAATGAGTCCTAAGGTTGAAGAACCAATGTTTAGGGCTGCAACTTTTTATGATTTCAAAATGGCGTATAAGGAGCAAATTCTTGCTCTTGCAGAGGGTGGGGTAGATATACTTCTGATAGAAACCATCTTTGATACTCTTAATTCAAAGGCAGCAATATTTGCAGCAGAAGAGGTGGCAGCAGAGACTGGTAAGAGAATTCCAATTATACTTTCAGTTACACTTTCTGATAGAGCAGGGAGGACTCTTTCGGGACAAACTTTAGCTGCTTTTGTAGCATCTGTGAGTCATTCTAATCCATTGGCTATAGGACTCAATTGTTCACTTGGTGCTGCAGATCTTAAACCATACGTAAAAGAGTTAGGTCAGATAGCACCATTTTATATTTCAACATATCCCAATGCAGGCCTACCTAATCAGTTGGGTGAATATGATGAAACTCCCGAAAAGATGGCCGAGCAAATAAAAGAATTTATTGATGAAAGTCTTGTAAATATCATTGGTGGATGTTGTGGCACAACTCCAGAGCATATTGCTAAATATGTAGAGCTTGTAAAAGATTCTGTGCCCCATAAAAAGTCTGAAGAGCCCAAGTATATGCAGTTGTCGGGCTTAGAACATTTAGAGGTTTCGCCACAGATTAATTTCCTAAATATTGGGGAGAGGTGTAATGTTGCCGGTTCTAGACGATTTTTGCGTCTTATTCAGGAAAAGAAATATGAAGAGGCACTTTCTATTGCACGTAAACAAGTAGAAGATGGCGCTCAAGTGCTTGATATTAATATGGACGAGGGACTTCTTGACGGTGCTCAAGAAATGACTAAATTCCTGAATATTTTAGCATCAGATCCAGATGTTTCTCGAGTTCCAATTATGATAGACTCTTCCGATTGGGAGGTTATTGAAGCTGGTTTGAAATGTGTACAGGGCAAGTCCATAGTGAATTCTATTTCTTTAAAAAATGGAGAGGAAGAGTTTCTACATCATGCCAAGCTTACACAAAAATATGGTGCTGCTGTGGTGGTGATGGCGTTTGATGAAACCGGTCAAGCCGATACATTTGAGCGTCGTATAGAAGTGTGCGAACGTGCTTATAATATTCTTATAGAAAATGGATTCAACCCTAAAGACATAATTTTTGATCCTAATATACTTGCAATTGCTACTGGCATGGATGAGCATAAAAATTATGCAGTAGATTTCATTCAAGCAGTTGGCTGGATTAAAGAAAATCTCCCTCATGCTAAGGTGAGTGGTGGAGTAAGTAATCTTTCATTTTCTTTTAGAGGCAACGAATATATAAGGGAGTTAATGCACTCATCGTTCTTATATCATTCTATTAAAGCGGGATTAGATATGGGAATTGTTAATCCTGCACAGTCGGTTATATATGAGGATATTCCTTTAGAAGAAAAAGAACTAGTTGAGGATGTTATTTTTAATAGGCGCGATGATGCTACAGAGAGATTAATGGCCTATGCCGAAAAGATAAAAAATGAAAAGACTCCCGAAGCCGAACAGATCAAAGCTGAAGAGTGGAGAACCTTTTCACTTGAAGAGCGCTTGAGTCATGCCTTGGTAAAAGGTATAGGTGATTACATGGAAGAGGATTTGACTGAAGCTCTAGGGGTTTATCCACGTGCAGTGGATATTATAGATAAGCCATTAATGGCGGGTATGAATAGAGTTGGAGACTTGTTTGGCTCTGGTAAGATGTTCCTTCCACAAGTGGTTAAGGCTGCCCGTGCAATGAAAAAGGCTGTAGCTGTTCTACAACCTACCCTCGAGGCAGAGAAAGCATCAAGTGGTGGGTCAATGAAGGCCGGTAAGATATTGCTAGCCACAGTTAAAGGTGATGTTCATGATATTGGTAAAAACATTGTTTCTATTGTTTTATCATGTAATAATTTTGATATTATAGATCTGGGTGTAATGGTTCCTCCCGAGAAGATAATTGAAACAGTATTTAAGGAGAAGCCAGACATTGTAGGACTTAGTGGTTTGATAACTCCTTCGCTGGGCGAAATGGCAGTGGTTGCAGATATGATGGATAAAGTTGGATTAACTGTGCCATTGTTAATTGGGGGTGCTACTACTTCAAAGCTCCACACAGCTCTAAAGATTGAACCTATGTATAATGGTGGACCAGTTGTTTATGTGAAAGATGCATCTATGGCACCGTCTGCTCTCTCTAATCTGATGAGCTCTGAAAATAGAGAAGAATTCATAAATGTTTTAAAAGAGGAGAACGAACGTTTACGCCAAAATTACTCACAAAAAGTTACAGAACTAGTTTCTATTAATGAAGCGAGAGAGAATGCTTATAAAATCAACTGGGATTCGTTTGAGGCTGAAAAGCCTAATAAATTGGGTAGATTTGTTTTAAATAAGATAAATGTAACTGACATTCTGCCGTACCTCGATTGGAAGTTCTTATTTCCTGCATGGAATCTTTCGGCAAGATTTCATACTATAATAAATATAGGAACAAGTGATTCTGAACGCTCTGAGTGGATTAATGGATTCCGTGAAGATGACAGGGATAGGGCAGTAGAGGCAGCTAAACTCTATGATGATGCAGTGGCTATGTTAAATAGCTTTGTAGAAGATGATATAGACTACATCAGAGCAGTATACGGTATTTACGAAGCATATAGTGAAAACGATACTGTTTTTATAAAGAATGAAAATAGTACGGGTCAGTTTGAGATTGTAGAATTCCCTTTCCTACGCCAGCAGAAAAAGTCTAAGAAGAATGAATATTATTGCTTGAGCGATTTTATTGCACCCAAATCATCAAATAAGAAAGACTACATTGGTGCATTTGCAGTTACAGCGGGTGTAGGCGCAGAGACATTGATGGATAAATACAGTGAGGATGGCGATGAGTATAATGGGCTTCTAATGAAATCATTATTAGATCGTTTGGCGGAAGCAGCAACAGAATGGCTGCATGCTAAAGTACGTCGTGTTGATTGGGGGTATGCATCAAACGAAGACATCTCCATTAAAGATATGCTGGCCGTTAGATTTAGAGGCATTCGCCCTGCTGTTGGTTATCCATCTATTCCCGACCAAACAACAAACTTTATATTACACGGTATGCTTTCTTCAGAAGAGGTTGGAATAACTCTCACCGAGAATGGAGTAATGTATCCTAATGCAGCAGTAAGTGGTCTCTTATTTGCTAATCCCGACTCCAAATATTTTGGAATAGGAGAGATTGATGAAGAGCAAGTAGAGGATTATGCTCAGAGAAAAGGAGTAGATGCAGATGATATTAAGAAATTTCTACTTGCAAATTTAGAATAAGACCGTTTTTTAATTCATATAATTTATTGTTGAAAGGTTCCGAGAAGATGTCCTTAAATGGAGTATCTTTGTACAAACAAATTTATCTAGTTTTATGCGCAGTTTTGGCAGTGATAATAACTCGGGAGTGCATCCAAGAATTATGCAAGCTCTATTAGAAGCAAATAGTAATCATACTATTGCATATGGTGATGATAAATGGACAGATAAAGCTGTAGATATTATTAGGGAGGAAATGAAGTCTCCCGATATCAATCCGCTTTTTGTATTTAATGGAACAGGGGCAAACGTTGTAGCCTTACAAGCCTGTACTAAGCCATTCAATTCTATACTATGTGCTGCAACTGCACATATCGCAGTAGATGAGTGTGGCGCCCCCGTTAAATCTACTGGTTGCTCTATTAAAGAAATAGATACACCAGATGGAAAACTTACTCCTGAGCTCGTTAAACCCTACTTACAAGGATTTGGATTTGAGCATCATTCGCAACCTAAAGTAATTGCAATTTCACAAACAACAGAGTTAGGCACTGCTTATACACCAGATGAGGTTAAGTCGCTTGCTAACTTGGCACATCAACACGATATGTATCTTTTTGTAGATGGTACTAGAATTACCAATGCATGCGCATTTTTAGGAATCGGTCTTAAGGAGATGACGGTTGACTGTGGTGTTGATATTTTTACATTGGGGGGCACTAAGAACGGACTTATGTTTGGTGAAGTTATTATTCCACTTCGAAAAGAATTGGTCGAAAATATGAGGTATTATAGAAAGCAGGAAACTCAACTTTACTCCAAGATGAGGTATATTTCTGCACAATTTATACCCTATCTCGAAGAAAATATTTGGCTAGATAATGCAAATAAATCCAATAAAGCAGCGCAAAAGCTTTTATCTATAATGAAAGAGGTAAAGGGAATACAGATTACACAAAAAGTTGAATCAAATGCTCTCTTTTTTATTCTACCCAAAGATATTACCGACAAGCTAAGAGAAAAATATTTCTTCTACGACTGGGATGTTAGTATTAACGAAATGCGGTTAGTCTGTTCTTGGGATACAACAGATGACGATATAGTTAGTTTTACTAATTATTTAGAACAAGTTGCTTCGGTTTATTAGACGGCTATGATTATTTTACCTCTACATATATACTCAAACTATTATCGAATTTCTATATTCACAATCCTATTTATAAATAGAACTATTATCGAATCTCTTTTTTTACACACCTAATTATAAACTAAATTATTTATGTTTGATTTTTTAGATATTTACCCGTGGCTTTTACCAGTAGTTATTTTCTTTGGTAGAATTATAGACGTAGCACTTGGAACGCTACGTATTATATTTGTTTCAAAAGGAGAGAAAAATAAAGCTCCGCTAATTGGATTTGTTGAAGTTTTTATTTGGGTGGTTGTAATCTCACAAATTCTTGCTCGTGCTAATGATATGGTTGCCTATCTTTCTTATGCTGCAGGTTATGCTGCGGGTAATTATATTGGACTAATTCTTGAAAACAGGATTGCATATGGTATTGTATTATGCCGAATTTACACACAGAAGAATGGTAAAGAATTAATCAAAGCTCTAAATAAATTAAACATTGGAGCAACAATGACTCACGGAGAAGGATCTACAAATGAAGTTGACATCATAGAAACTGTTGTAGATCGTAAAATAATGAAAGTTTTGGAAATAGCCATCAATGAATTTGATAATAATAGTTTCTATGTAATTGAAGATGTGCGTACAAAAAAGAATGGCATCTTCCCCAAAAAAAGGAACATCTTAGAGAGATGGAGAATAGGGAAGTAAATTATTTTATTTCCCTGTCTTTTGCTTCCTGCCAAATTACCTCCATTTCCTCAATAGAGAGTTGATTTAACTGTTTGCCCTCTTCCTTTACTTTCTGCTCCATATAGTTGAAGCGGTAAATGAATTTTTTATTTGTACGTTCCAGTGCATTATCAGGATTCACTTTATAGAGCCTTGCAGCATTAATTATACTAAAAAGAAGATCTCCAAACTCTGCTTCTGTTTTATCCATATCCAGATTTTCAATTTCAACCTCCAGCTCGGCCAGTTCTTCTTTTACCTTAGCCCAAACATCATGTCGTTGATTCCAATCGAATCCCGAGTTACGAGCTTTATCTTGTATTCGGTAAGATTTCACAAGTGATGGTAGAGATGAGGGAACTCCCTCTAAAACAGTTTTATTACCATCTTTCTCTTTTAGCTTAATCTGTTCCCACGATAGTTCTACTTGTCCAGCAGTTTCAATCTCTTTATCACCAAATACATGAGGGTGGCGGAAAATTAATTTATCGCAGATTGCATTACAAACATCAGCTATATCAAAAACCTCTTTTTCTTCACCAATTTTAGAGTAGAATACTATATGCAGAAGGAGGTCGCCCAACTCCTTTTTAATCTCCTCATTATCATTATTAATAATAGCTTCTGCTAGCTCATATGTTTCCTCAATAGTATTTGCTCTTAAGCTCTCATTCGTTTGCGTTCTATCCCATGGACATTTCTCACGCAGTTCGTCCATTACATCAAGTAATCGACCAAAAGCTTCCAGTTTAGAATCTCTACTGTTCATCTCTAATATTTGAATAATTATTTTGGATCAGATTAAAGTAATAAGAGACGACACATTGCCGTCTCTCATAAAGGTTTTATTGTTATTTAAATTTTCTCAAACCTATCTGCAGAAATTCAAGGTAGTTATCTACACTTTCATCGTAAGAATGTGATGGGGTAAGAGGTTTTCCCTGATGATCAAGAACCACATAAAATGGTTGCGACTGAGTCCCAAACTTATGACGTTGCAGATAGCTCCATTTGTCACCGATAGTTCTAAGTCGAGAGTTTCTTCCTCCATCATCTACTTCAATGATTTGTGGAAGCCTTGTTCTCTCATCAACCATAAGAACAATAAAAACAAATTCATCCTCAATAAGATTTTTAACCCTTTCATCTGCTAAAACAGTGGCATCCATCTTGTGGCAATTTACACATCCGTGACCACCAAATTCTAGAAGCACAGGTCTCCCCGTTTGTGCTGCATATGCCATTCCTGTTTCATAATCATCAAATACAAGCTCCATTGAATTATCAACTAACTTAAAGTCCTGTGTAGACAATGGTGGTATTATAGAACTAAGAGGTTTTAGTGGAGCACCCCATAATCCCGGCACCATATACATTGCAAAAGTAAAAGAAATCATTGCCAAAAATAATCGTGGCAACGATACATGCTTTAACTCGCTATCACTTTTAAGCTTTATCTTTCCTAATAAATAAATACCAAGTAATACAAATAATACAATCCAAAGTGAAATAAATATGTCGCGATCCAGCAAGCCCCAACCACTAGATAGGTCGGCCACCGATAGGAATTTAAGTGAAACCGCAAGCACAATAAATCCAAGTACAACTTTCACTGAGTTTAGCCAACTGCCTGATTTTGGTAATGTTTTTAGCCATGATGGGAAAATTGCAAACAGAGAAAAAGGTATTGACAGAGCCAAAGCAAAACCAAACATCCCCATTGTTGGTGCAAGGAAATTTCCATGAGTAGCAGCATCAACAAGCAACCACCCTATAATAGGACCGGTGCATGAGAATGAAACCAGTGCAAGAGTAAAAGCCATGAAAAACAGGCTTAACCAACCTTTAGAGCTGTCAACCTTACTGTCCATTTTGTTTGTCCATGAAGCTGGCAGAACCAGTTCGAATGCACCCATAAATGAAAAAGCAAAGGTTATAAGCAGAACAAAGAAAATTAAATTAAATACAGGACTTGTAGCTAGGTTATTGAGCGCACTTGCTCCAAAAATTGCTGTAATAATTAATCCAAGAGTTACATATATTACTATAATAGACATGCCGTAAACACTGGCATCTTTTATTGCTCTTTTACGACTTTTCTTGTTTCTATTTAAAAAGAAGCTTACTGTAATAGGAATCATTGGCCAAACACAGGGCGTAAGTAAAGCCGCAAATCCCCATAAAAGCCCTTTTAAAAATATATCGATGAGAGAAGCGTCTGCAAGATCGTCGCCATCGCTTAAAGCTTGGAGCTCACTAATAACTGGAGTCCACAAGATGTCACTATCAACTGGTTGTAGGTTAGAAGCTGCAGCTGCTGCCATATCAGCATCTGTTAATGACAAGTTGGCTGCATCTGTGCCCGAGCCTGTTCTAGTAGAAGCATCTGCTGTACTTGAAACTATAACAGTTTTAGGAAGACTATTAGCTCCAAAATCGAAGTCAACTGGTAAAGGAGGCGTACAAGTGGCATCGTTACATGCTTGTGCTCTTACATTTCCAACAGCTGCGAAAATAGCTTTATCTGTAACTTTAATACGTTGCTTAAATGTAACTGTATTTGTGAATGAGCCTATCTCCATTTGAAATATCTCGTCGAATTTAACAACCGCCTTTTTATCAGAAGCCTTAAATTTGCCTAGTAATTCACCACCCGAAATGTTGTCGAATTCAATCATTGTGGGGTTTGGCCCCCCTTCAGGTATTTCAGTATCATACATATACCAACCCTGGTCAACAGTTGCTTTTGCTACTATATCAACCTCTCCGCTACCAGCATCCTCTATCGAAAAATTCCATGAGATTGGTTCCTGGGCAAAAATTGAAAATGCTGCCAGGAAAAACATAGATAAAACTGATAAGACTATTTTTTTGTTCATGTCGCTACTCTTTTGTAATCAAATAAGTTTCAAAGATAATAAAAAAGCATATCTACCCGATCATTCGTGCAGATGCAATTAAATGAGATTAAATTGTTTTATGAACAGTTATAACATAAAGGGGAAGAAAATGTTTCCTCCCCTTTAATTTGTCTAATAAGTTAAACCTTATTCTATACCAGCCTTTTCATAAGATATGCCAAGAGCATCAGCCACACCTCTTCCGTATGCAGGATCAGCTTTGTAGCAGTTGCCAATGTGACGAATTTTAATTATTTCATCACTGTCGCCCATGTTACGTGCTGTATTTCCAAACAAACGCTGTTGAGCTTCATGATCCATTAATCTAAATAATTTGCCAGGTTGCTCGTAATAATTGTCGTCATCTTCACGGAAATCCCAACGCTTAATATCGCCGTTAACTTTCTCAACAGGTTCATTATGTTCGGGTTGCTCATTCCATACACTATAACTGTTGGGTTCATAATGAAGTGTAGCTCCCTGATTACCATCTACTCGCATTTGACCGTCGCGATGGAAGGAGTTGTATCTACTATCCGTTACGCCTTTTGGTTGGTTCACAGGAATTTGATGATGATTTACACCAAGTCGATATCGCTGTGCATCACCATACGAGAAAAGTCTACCCTGTAGCATTCTGTCAGGCGAAAAGCTAATTCCCGGAACCACATTAGCGGGATTAAAAGCAACTTGTTCAACATCCTGAAAATAGTTGTCTGGATTACGATTCAACTCAAACTCTCCAACGGGGATTAGTGGAAAATCGCTTTTATACCAAACTTTTGTAAGATCAAACGGATTGTAAGGCATATTATTAGCCTGTTCTTCAGTCATAATTTGAATGTACATTTTCCATTTTGGGAAATCGCCATTTCCAATTGCCTCAAATAGGTCGCGCTGATTACTCTCACGATCGTGTCCAACAATTTCAGCTGCTTCAGCATCTGTGAGGTTTTCAATACCCTGTTGTGTTACAAAGTGAAATTTCACCCAATGTCTTTTATTATCTGCATTAATAAAGCTGAAAGTATGACTTCCGAATCCATGCATATTGCGGAAGCTTCTAGGAATTCCCCTGTCGCTCATAGTTATAGTTACCTGATGAAGTGCTTCGGGCAAGCTCGACCAAAAATCCCAGTTGTTATTGGGGCTACGAAGGTTAGTATACGGATCGCGCTTAACAGCATGATTTAGATCTGGGAATTTTAATGGATCGCGGAAAAAGAATACAGGTGTATTATTTCCAGCGAGGTCCCAGTTTCCCTCCTCGGTATAAAATTTCATTGCAAAACCACGAATATCACGTTCGGCATCTGCAGCACCTCTTTCTCCTGCAACAGTTGAAAAGCGTACAAACATTTCAGTTTCTTTTCCAACTTCAGAGAATATTTTTGCTTTTGTATACTGAGTAATATCGTGTGTTACTCTAAAAGTACCAAATGCGCCAGAGCCCTTTGCATGCATTCGTCTTTCAGGTATCACTTCACGATCGAAGTGAGCAAGTTTCTCTAAAAACCAAACATCCTGTAGCATCATAGGTCCACGAGGTCCGGCTGTCATAGAATCCTGATTATTACCTACCGGTGCACCGGCAACAGTGGTTAATTTCTGTTGATTCTTTTTGTTTTTCTGTTTCTTAATTTCTTCTGCGTTCATAAAATTAATTTAAATGTTTTCTAACATCTTTTTCCTACTAATGTATCAAGTGTTTTATATTTTGCATTAAAGATAAATTAAATTCGTATATATAGCAACGAAAACTAGTTGAATTATGAAGAAGAAAAAGTTTTCAACATCTTTGTTCATAACTTTTGTGTAACTATCATTCATAAAATTGAGCTTTCAAATAAATTACTGTCTAACTTTACAGACATAAAAGATAAAACGTAAATAAATGGAGAAACAGAGAAGAAAATCTTCAGTAAAAGTTGTAGAGAAAACTGTCACAGCCCCCGAAATTGGTAAATTGCCTCCTCAGGCACGAGAACTGGAGGAAGCTGTTTTAGGTGCCTTGATGCTAGAAAAAGATGCTTATTCAATTGTTGGTGAGATATTAAAACCCGAGAGTTTTTACGACCCCGCTCATCAACTTGTATATGGTGCTATTCAAGGATTGTCTATGCAGCAAAAGCCTGTTGATGTGCTCACTGTTGTTGAAGAACTTAAGCGTAGAGGAGAACTTGAACCAGCTGGCGGGGCTTTGTATATTGCAGAGCTGTCAGAAAAGGTTGCATCAGCGGCTCATATTGAGTATCATTCGCGAATTATTGCACAGAAATATCTTGCTCGTGAACTAATATCATTCTCATCAGAGATTTCGCAAAATGCATTTGATGAAACAGTTGACGTAGATGATTTGATGCAAGAAACAGAGGGGAAGCTTTTTGAAATTTCACAACGAAATGTCAAGAAAGATGTTATCCAAATCAACCCTGTAATTAAAGAAGCACTAGAAAACATACAAATTGCTGCAAACAGAAAAGACGGGATGAGTGGTCTTCCTAACGGTTTTAAGGAGTTAGATGACCTAACCTCAGGATGGCAAAAATCGGACTTAATTATTATTGCTGCAAGGCCTGCCATGGGTAAAACGGCATTAGTACTTTCTATGGCTAAGAATATCGCTCTGGATTTTGAGCAACCAATTGCAATTTTTTCTCTTGAGATGTCGAATGTGCAGTTGGTAAACCGATTGATAGTAAATGTTTGTCAGATAAAGGGAGAGAGTATAAAGAGCGGGCGCCTGTCGGATGATGAATGGGAGCGCCTAGACAAAAATCATAAGTTGCTATATAATTCACCTATCTATATTGATGACACACCTAGTTTGTCGGTCTTCGAGCTTCGAACTAAAGCCAGGCGTCTAGTTAGAGAACATCATGTTAAAGCTCTCATCATCGACTACCTTCAATTAATGAATGCTAGTGGCATGAGTTTTGGGAGTCGCGAGCAGGAAGTAAGTATGATTTCTCGTTCTCTTAAAGGTTTGGCAAAAGAGTTGAATATTCCCGTCATAGCACTATCTCAGTTGAACCGTGGAGTAGAAAGTCGTGTAGGCAACGAAGGTAAACGTCCACAACTGTCAGACCTTCGTGAGTCGGGTGCAATTGAGCAAGATGCCGATATAGTATGCTTTATTCACCGACCAGAGTATTATAGAATTACAGAAGATGAAAGTGGAAATTCTTTAGTTGGAATTGCAGAAATTATTATAGCAAAACATCGTAATGGCCCCACCGGTATAGCTCATATGAAATTTGATAATGAATATGCGAGGTTTCAAAATATAGATGAGTTTTCAGTAAGTCGCAATTATGTTGAAATGCCATCTAAAATGAATAGAAACAGTAAATCTTCTGATTTTAATGTAGATACATCCTCCGTTTCATCGGACTTCTTATCAAACAATAAAGATCCGTTACCGTTCTAAAAACAGCTCACTAGTGACATGAAACAGTATCCATTAAACTCGAAATAGAACCATAATTGTGTTTAAATTGTTCTAAATACTGTCAAACAGTAATTAAGATACAATATGTAACAGCATAATTGTAAATAATATTGCTAATTTTGTGCGTTAAAAATTGTATACAACAGTTCTTATAAATATAATTAAAGATGGTCAACTCCCAATTAATGAGCAAGATATATTCCTTTTTGTTTTTGTTTTTTCTATTACTTAGTAACATAGAAGCACAAACTTTGCCGTATGAAACAGTTACAGTAGAAGGTAAGTCTTTTTACAAATACAGAGTACAGTCTGGAGAAGGATTATATGCCATATCACGCACTTTTTCTGTTTCTGTTGCAGATATTATAAGGAGTAACCCCGGTTCTAACCAAGGTTTACAAAATGGTCAAGAGTTACTAATACCTATTGCAGGTAATGTTACAACAACAGAAAATGTTAGTAGTTCTTCTCCTCTTGTACCATTAAGTGCAGTAACTCCCACTACTAATCAAGGGGGACTTGTTGATCAGAATATTAATTTCAACCATACTGTTGTAAGTGGAGAAACAGTTTATAGTATATCTAAAATGTATAATACTTCAGTTGATGATATATATCGATTGAACCCATCATCTAAGGAGGGTATAGGAGTTGGAGAGGTGTTGATAATTCCACAAAGAAGAGTAATAAGTAAAGTAAAAGAAGAAAATTATCGTTACCACACAATTCTTCCCAAAGAGACACTATATTCTGTGTCAAAGACATATTCTCTTAAGCCTGAGGATATTATGGAGGCGAATCCTGGACTATCAATTGAAACATTTCAGATAGGTAAAACAATACGAGTTCCTTTTTTTGAATCATACCAGGTAATCACTCCATATGAGACTCAAACTACAGAAATAACACATAAAGTAAGCAGGGGAGAAACGCTTTATAGTATTTCTCGCAGATATAATGTAGACGTAAATGCAATTGTAAATGAAAATCCTATGTTAGCCGGAGGATTGAAGCCAAACATGGAGTTGATAATACCGGTAAAACGAAGCTCACTTGAGGCCACCACCGAGCGTGTAGAAAATGATTTTAATAGCATTCTTAATCAAAGGACAAGCCCAGAACGAGTTGGAGTAAATAAAATTGGACTATTACTGCCTTTATTAGATGAAAGCGGGGGTGCTCACTTAAGGTTGCAAGAATATTATGAAGGATTTTTACTTGCTGTTGAGGAAATGAAAAACCGAGGCGCTAATCTAGAGTTGTACGTCTTTGAGATAGGAAAAGGCAATGATACGAAAAAACTAGAGAGCTTATTGCAGACTTTAGAAATGCAGTCACTTAATTTAATAATTGGGGGAGTTAACGATGCTCAGATAAGAATCTTGTCCGACTTCTCAAAAGAGCGCAACATGAAATATGTTGTTCCATTTTCTCAGAGTAATGGCGAAATACTTAACAACGGCAATATTTTTCAAGTAAATCCACTTCCCAAGTCCCAACTTGATAAAGCATCAGCATCTTTTATAAATAATTTCAGAAACTCTAATATTATTTTTGTGAGTGGAGGACAAAACGATAAGATGGATTTCCTTTCTCAACTTCAAAACACTTTAAGGAGCTATAATATCAATTACGAAACCATTAGTAATACAAGCACTCTTGATAGCACTCTTCTATCATTATTAAAATCGACAGGAGAAAATATAATTATACCAACCAGTGGCGATATGAATACGCTTTCAAGACTTATTGATGAGTTGAAAGAGGTACAGGAAACAAATCCAGAGCTTCAAATTCGTCTTTTCGGATATCCCGAGTGGCAAACATATAATAGTCTTATAAATGATTACCATCACTTTGGAACGTATATTTATTCACCCTTCTATGTCAATGAAAATAGCAATGAAGTAAGAGCCTTTAAAACTAAATTCCAAAAATTGTATGACCGTGATCTTTTAGATACCAACCCAGGTTATGGAATGTGGGGATACGATACTGGCCTGTTTTTCTTAACTGCTTTACATCAGTATGGCGCTAACTTCGAGCAGAATGTAGATAGAGTAAAAGTCAGTTCTCTTCAGTTTCCCTTCAATTTCGAACGACTTAGTAATTGGGGTGGATTCTTCAATACTGGCCTCTATCTCATTAATTATGATACCAATGGAAGAGTAACAAAAATGGATATAAGTAGATGAAAAAATTTATTTTAGTACTAATAATTTAATTCTTAAGATTCAGTAGTTTATTTGCTCAAAAAAAAGTATTTGATAATGAGCTTTACATTGGAATTGGAGGCGGAGCCTATGCGTCAAGCGTAGATTTTGTACCTAGTATTCCGCAGAATCAGAAAATCGATTTTTTTGGAGGTTTATCAGCAAAGTATATTACTCAAAACCACCTTGGACTAATTATTGAGGCTAATTATTCGCGCCGAGGTTGGGAAGAAGAGTATGATGCTGAATCAGATTTTTCATATAGCAGAACATTAAATTACATAGAGGTACCATTTATGACCCATATATACTTTGGAGATAAAACACGCTTTATAATAAACGTGGGTCCACAAATCGGTTATTTATTTAATGACAAACAGGATATGAGCAGTGCCCTTGCCGCAGATGTAGAAGCCCGCCAATCAGTAGATCCTAACGCACCTATTGGTGTTCAGTATAGCCCATTCGATCAGTTAAACAAATTCGATTATGGTATCGTAGGTGGCATAGGTATGACATTACAAACAGGAGTGGGAAATTTTGACCTTGAAGGACGCTACTATTTTGGTTTGGGAGATGTTTTCGAAAGTCGCCGTAGTCAAAACGCATATTTCGGTCGTTCTGCCCATCGCTTATTTGAAGCCAAGCTCACCTATTACATAAAGGCTAAGTAAAAGACTACTCTGTTTCTTATATTATTTCATTCTTGCTACATTATTAATTTACACTTTCCTCACTCTTACATTATACTTATG
>JAAZCL010000347.1 GCA_012513315.1 Bacteroidales bacterium
CTGTTCTTCGTTTTTCAAAAGATAAGCGAAATACTTCTCATACTTACAGTTGGATGGCTCATAATTCAAGTTATCAGAGGTTTATTTCATTACTGGCAAAGAAAGCTAGATATAACAAACAGCAATAACCTCGAAGCAAGAAAGAAGCTAACACAGATAAGTATGCTAGAAAGAATTATCATTATTGTTATAGCATTTATTTTTGTTGCTATAGCTTTAATGACAATTGAATCTATCAGAGAGTTGGGAATTAGCTTACTGGCGTCGGCAGGTGTTGCAGGTATCATAATAGGTTTTGCAGCTCAAAAGAGCTTTGGGCAAGTATTCTCAGGAATACAAATTGCTTTTACACAACCAATAAGAATTGATGATGTGGTTGTAATTGAAGGCGAATGGGGGCGTATAGAAGAGATAAATATCACCTATGCAGTTGTAAAGATATGGGACCAGCGAAGATTAATTGTACCCATAGAATACTTCCTTAACAACCCTATTCAAAATTGGACAAGAACAGAATCTGAAATACTTGGAACAGCCATGCTGTATGTCTCCTACGATCTACCCTTAGAGCCTCTTCGAGAAGAGTTGGCCCGACTTGTTAAAGACCACCCAGATTGGGACGGAAGGGTGCAAAACATTCAGGTTACAGAAAGTAAAGAATGGTATAAGGAGCTGCGAGTATTAGTCAGCAGCTCCGAATCTGGTAAGAATTGGGACTTGCGTGTCTTTATTCGCGAAAAACTAATAGATTTTATAAATACAAACTATCCTGGTTCTTTTGCTAAAATCAACTCAGCCCCAGTATCCCTTAATAAAAATACTAGTCAATAGTACTATTTTATTTACATTACGGCCTAATAAACTGAGACAGCGTTTTCTCTTCCGAGAAGAGTGCAGCCGTATTAATAAATGCCAGATGAGAATAAGCCTGAGGGAAGTTACCTAACTGTCGCTTAGACTTAAAGTCGAGGTCTTCACTATACAAGCCCAAATGGTTTGAATAAGAAATCATATTCTCAAATATCTCCTTAGCCTCCTCTTTTTCTCCAATCATAAACAGAGCATCTATCAACCAGAATGTGCAAATTGTGAATGATGAGGTAGGCACACCAAAATCATCTTCTGCCTTATACCTATACATCAACCCCTCGTGATATAGTTCTTTTTTAATGTGTTGCACCGTTTTAACAAACCGCTCATCTTCAACATCAATAAAATCATAGAAATACATCAGAAGAAGAGATGAATCTGCATCATTGTTTTCATAAGCCTGAGTAAAAGATTGCAACTCTTCATTCCAACCCTTTTCATGCACCTCTTTCTTTATGATATCAGCCTCTTTACGCCACTCAATAGCATAATAATCGCGTTGCAACAGTTCGGCAATTAACGACGCTCTATCAATTGCAACCCAACTCATTACCTTCGAGAATACAAAATGATGCTCTTTAGTTCTATACTCCCAAATGCTTCTATCGGGCTTCTTCCACGAAACAAGAACAGATCTAACTAGGTTTTTTATAATTTCCCATATCTCTTCAACCTCATCCAGTGTACCGGGGAAGTAGAGATAATACTTATAAATGACATCCAGTAGATAACCAATAGAATCGTTTTGTTCTTGATAATAAGCAGCATTACCAATTCTTACAGGATGCGAGTTTTCATAACCACTTAAATGAGGCAAAATCTCTTCAGTAAGATCCAACTCACCCCTTATCCCATACATAATTTGCACAGGCTCATCACGTGATTTTTTTGTTATCTTTTTAATAAAATCAATAAACCTTTCAGCTGCCGTCTTTTGTCGCATAAACAATAGCGTATCAATAGACATAGAAGCATCTCGCAACCAACAGTAGCGATAATCCCAATTCCTGGTCTCACCAATTGTTTCGGGCAAACTGGTTGTAACGGCGGCCAGCATGGCACCCGACTCCTGATACGAAAGAAGCTTCAACACCAAAAGGCTACGTTTAATCATATCATTATGCTCCACATAATCTCTCGATCTATTCACAAAATTTAGCCAGTAAACCTTAGTTCTCTCAAACTCCAACATTACCCTGTTCAGGTCGATGTTAACAAGCTTTTGGTTGTATGACAAAAGAAAGAAATGATGGTCATCCAACTCTATCTCCTCTCTATTTAAAACCTTCTCATGATCCATACTGGTATATAGATAGACCTTGTCTTCAGAATCTTCTACCGAATGAGTTTTAATGTAGCTCCCGACAATCTCATGCCTTACCTCTTCACGTGCATAATTTATTTTAGGGTCGTAAATAACTCTCACTTTAGGCTTCCCTTTAAACACCCTAATAAGTCTATGAATTTCGGGAGGCATATAATGCTGAAGCTCTGTAGTTCGGTATCGAGGCATATAGTCAAACACTATAAAACCACTGTCGGGCGACTCAAATCGAGTCATCAGAATATTAGTATTTCCGTTATATTTTTGTGTTATATTGTAATCGTCAGAGACTTCAAAGTGGAAGCTTCCACCTTTTTCTTTATCCAACAACTTAGCAAAAATAGAGGGTGAGTCGAAATCGGGAAAGCAAAACCAGTCTATACTACCCATTTTTGATACAAGTGCGGCTGAACGACAATTTCCAATTACTCCATAATCCATGTTATCCATATATATTTGTTTTAGCGTCATCTTTAATTACAAATGGTTATAACGCAAATATAACTGATCGGGTTTAGAATAAAAGGAAAAACTATTTCTTTATAAAATCATTACATTTATTTATAGCGATAATTCGCCAGATAAGGCAACCTGCATAAGCCTGTTTACTTCAGAAGAGCTATAGTCCCTGCCAAATAAGTACATCATCTTAGCCAGAGCAGCTTCTGTGGTTAAATCATGACCGCTTATAACACCAAGTTTTTCTAACTTTTGTCCGTTTTGGTATCTATGCATTTCCACACTGCCAAAAAGACATTGAGAGACATTTACAATTATAATACCTCTGTTAATTGCATCCTGCAAAAGTGATGTAAACCAAGGGAACAATGGCGAGTTCCCCGATCCAAATGTTTCCAATACAACCCCCTTTAATTCCGGTATATTAAGATGAGCCTTCACGGCTTCAGAGCTAATACCCGGAAACAACTTTAGTATTACTACATTCCCATCTAAAATATAGTTAAAATCTGTCTCTTTGCTATAATCAGGTTTAATAATTACATGATTGTTATATCTAAACTCAATACCTGTTTCGGCAAGAAATGGGCAATTGGGACTTCTGAAAGCGCTAAAATTATCTGCATTTAATTTCGTTGTACGGTTTCCCCTCATCAACAAATTCTGCATATAAACAGCAACTTCAGGCACTTTGGGGTTGTTATTTTGGTCCTTGTCGGCTGCAATTTCAAGCGCTGTAATAAGGTTCTCTTTTCCATCAGTTCGCAGCTTACCAATTGGCAATTGAGACCCAGTTAGTATTACAGGCTTAGTAAGGTTTTCTAGCATAAAGCTCAAGGCAGAAGCGGTGTATGCCATTGTATCTGTGCCATGCAATATAACAAAGCCATCATATTTAATGTAGTTAGCTTCAATTATTTTCACTATCTGATACCACGATTCAAATGTAATATCAGATGAGTCGATAGGCGGATCAAAAAGATAAGTATCAACATTAAAATTAAGCCGTTCCATCTCGGGAAAATTAGCATAAAGATGATCAAAATTAAAAGGCTCTAAAGCCCCCGTACTTTTGTTTTCAACCATTCCAATTGTTCCACCTGTGTAAATCAATAAAATATTTGAGTTTATATCAATCATCGCTTTCTATTCTATAGCACAAAAATAGCAAATTGCAATCAAAAACTATCCATTTGACACAAATATTTCAAAACAAAAGTTTTATTATTTTGTTTAAATATACACCTATTCACTATTATGGTGTTTTGGCAATGTACAAAAAAGCTGCACCCATAACATACGAGGTGATAGTTAAATAACAAAGAGAACATTTTCAGTTTATTGCGGAAAATTTTCCATATTATTA
>JAAZCL010000034.1 GCA_012513315.1 Bacteroidales bacterium
GTACGGCTCAGATCCTGTTGAAATAGTAAACGATTGGGTAACAATTGCCGAAGATGGATATCTCACATTACGATTCAGAACAATGTGGAGTAATATGGGTATTACACACTATGTGAATCTTATTTCTACAAATAACCCCGAAAATCCGTATGAAGTAGAGTTTAGGCACGATGCAAATGGCGATTCAAGTGGAAGAATGGGCGATGGTTTAGTTGCTTTCAAACTCAATAATCTTCCCGATACAGAAGGTGAAACAGTGAAGCTTAAACTTATCTGGAAATCATTTAGTGGCGAGAAGTCGGCAGAATTTGATTACCGTACTCGCTCAGCAACAATAGCCTCTTCTGCAATTGCAGCCGAAAGAAGTGTAATTCCAATAAATTAATCAATTTTTCATTTATGGTTGTACCTTTGCACAAGGGTACAACCTAAAATAAATAATGATTCTCATTTATCGTATGCAATTAAATTTTCGACTGACAATGTTTTGTGACCCAATTCAGTTCTCGTTCACTAAAAGAGTAATAACTCACTTCGTTCAAACACAACTCTTTTTACGTTCATCGAGAACTATGGGTGCCCCACAAAACATTTATAGGTCTCAACTTTAACTGCATACTCTTATAACAATCGAATCATTATTTATTTAAAAACATCAAAGTTGGTAAACGTGTCAGGACTAAACCTGTAAATGACAAAAGAAGAAAACAAAGAGCATAAACTTCTTCAGCAAATATTGCAAGGCAACAAAACAGCCATGAAGAAATTTTATGAAGAAAACGCCGGGTATTTAACTGCGGTTTGTTCTCGCTATATATCAAATAGAGAAGATGTTAAAGATATTCTTCAAGAAAGTTTCATTAAAATATTTAAAGCAATAGATAAGTTTGAATTTAAAGGAGTGGGATCGCTCAGAGCATGGTCTACACGCATAGTGGTAAACGAGTCTTTGAGGCATATTAAAGTAAATGATAAAATGCAATTAACAACACTACCTAGTTGGGACCTGCCGGATATGGCAGATAATCAGGAACCCGAATTTGAAGATATTCCCACCTCTGCTATTTTAGAAATGATACAATCGTTGCCACTCGGATATCGCACGGTATTTAACCTCTATGTATTAGAAGAGAAGAGTCACAAAGAAATTGCATCAATACTAAATATTGCCGAAAGCACATCAGCCTCGCAGTTTCACAGAGCAAAGGGCATGTTAGTTAAAGAGATTGAGTTATACCGATTAAAATTAAAACAAAATGAGCGATCATTGGCATGATAACCTACGCAAACGAATGGATTTGCATGAGGAGAACGCACCCGAGGGATTGTGGAAAGATATTGAGCAACATATCGATACCTTTAATCCCGTGCATATCGTTAAGCCCCGAAGAAAAATATTATTATGGTCGTTAAGCAGCGTAGCAGTGGCAGCAGTTGCACTTCTTCTATTGGTTTTGTTTCCATTCAACAACCAATCACCTCTCTTGCCAACAAACGACCTAGTAGTTTCTAAAATATTAGATCAAACTGATGTTGCTGAATCATTAGTTGCTGAATCATTAGAAGTTGAATCTTCAGTAGCCCTTAAACAATCTGTATCATCTCAACAACAATACAAAAATGTGTCTGTTCAAATACCTGCGGTAGAAAATGATAATGCCCAGTTAAATGAAATCAATGAAACAGATAATAAGACTATTACGGATAATAAAATAATATCAGATGATCCCTCAAAAAACGAAGTTTTAGATTCAAGGGTAGACAAAATTCAATCAAAACAAGACAATCCTCAACCCAATGATCAACTCTTAGCATTATCAACCATTAGCAAAAGTCCTAAACAATCGAAATGGCAAACCAATTTATCAATGTCAAACGTATCTTCAAGTTCTTCTGAAACTCACACTGGCTTCGGCACCTTTGCTCAACACGAAACTGTAGAAAATCAGTATGCATTTATGTCTCAATATACAAGAGCAGAAACATACACCGAAATTGACCACAATTTGCCCATTATGGTGGGGCTTACTTTAAGATATAACTTAAACCAAAAATTGGGTGTTTCTAGTGGATTAACTTATTCTTTGCTCACATCCAAGCTCCGTTCTGAAAGTGTTAATTATTTCTATGATGATCGCCAAACACTTCATTATTTGGGTGTA
>JAAZCL010000035.1 GCA_012513315.1 Bacteroidales bacterium
CTATTAATGCTTCGTCGCTGTGTGGGTCATGTAGTACAAACTGTGGAATTAGATGTGTGTATTTATATAAAATATTCTTTTTAACAGTTTCGATGTATGAACGGGTGTATACCTCGGCAGAATAATGCTCCACGAGGTCGTTGTATTTTTCAGCTGAACTCATAACTCTCATTAATATCGTATCTGTAGGAAGATCAGATTTAGATGAGTAGCAGTTCATGATGACTAATAGAAAACATATAGATGTTAAAAGTTGCAACCTGCTCATAAGTTCACAAACTTACGTTTTTTTTTGAAAGTGAAGAAAAATTGGGTGTTTAGATGTAATTATTTTTTTTATTTTTCGGATAATTGTTATATTTGTGTTTTAGAACATAGTTCTATAGCACCCATGTCAGAATATAATAATGAACCATTAGATTTATCATCTTCGTTACCTGAAGTTTGGAGGATGTTATCGGATATCGAGCGCAGTCAGTTGCGCGAGAATGCCCGAGTTATGCAATTTAAGAAAAATGAATTAATATATATTGAAGACGAAATTCCTAAAGATCTTATGTGCCTTTTTGAAGGTAAAGTAAAGATTTTTAAAAGTGGAGTGGGGGGAAGGAGCCAAATCATAAGGATAATTCGTCCAGTAATGTATTTTGGATACAGAGCTTATTTTGCAAGAGAGCCTTACGTTACGGCGGCATCTGCTTTTGAATCGTGCACTGTTTGTTTTATACCTATGACATTGATTGAGCAATTAATTAGAGGTAATGGAGATTTATCTATGTTTTTCATTCAACAGTTATCTCTTGATCTTGGTATTGCCGACCAGAGAGTGGTAAACCTTACTCAAAAGCATGTGCGTGGAAGATTGGCCGAGTCCCTAGTTGTTTTAAGAGAAACCTATGGGCTTGAAGAAGATGATGCTACAATTAATATATACCTTGCACGTGAAGATTTGGCAAGCCTCTCTAACATGACAACTTCAAATGCTATAAGAACTTTGTCGAACTTTGTAAATGAGAAAATTATTGCGGTTGATGGTAGAAAAATAAAAATAATTGATGAAGAGCGACTACGTAAAATAAGTCGCATAGGTTGAAAAATGATTTTTTATTTAACAAACTACTATTTATATTTGTGCAATAATTGACACATAAACAATGATTAGACAAATTGCTCGTTCAATACTAACTTCATATTATAAACCTGTGGAGAAATTTATAGCCGATCCACTTGGTACACAGCACAAAACCCTACAATATCTTATTGAACATGGACGAAATACACTCTATGGCAATAAAATGAATTTTGAAAATATTCGAAATGAAAATGATTTTGCCTCTCGTGTACCAGTAATATCATATGAAGAACTTCGCCCTTATCTAGATGATATTATTATTAGGAATAAAAAAAACGTACTTTGGGATACACCGATAAAGTGGTTTGCGATGTCTTCTGGAACAACAGAGGACAAGAGTAAATATATTCCGGTGACGAAAGAGTCGCTCAATAATTGCAATTACCGTGGTGGTTATCATATGCTTGGAACATATGCCGTGCACCATCCAGATACATCTTTTGTTTTAGGTAAAACCATGGTAATGGGAGGAAGTCAGCAAATTAACCAAATAGGTGGTGATATTTTTACAGGAGATATTTCTGCAATTCTTATGAAGAATCTTCCCCGAGCAGTTAAGAAAAGAAGAACACCTGAGGAGATAGCTTTATTGCCCGATTGGGAAGAGAAGTTGCAGAAGCTAACTGATTATGCTATCAAAACAGATATACGTGCTCTGCTGGGAGTGCCATCGTGGATGTTGGTTCTCCTAAAAAAGATTGTTGAGGATACAGGTAAAACAATTCCGGAAATTTGGCCTCATATTGAAGTGTTTTTTCATGGAGGAGTAAGTTTTACTCCCTTTAGTGAGCAGTATGAGAAAATTATACGATTAGATAATATGAGATATTGGGAAACTTATAATGCGTCAGAAGGATTTTTTGGAGTGCAGTTTTCTCCTGATTCCAAAGACATGTTGCTGTTACTCGATAATGAGGTGTATTATGAGTTTTTACCTGTTGAAGAATGGGGTAAAGAACAACCAAATGCCATTCCTTTAGAAGGAGTGGAAATAGATAAACAGTATGCAGTTGTAATAACTACCAGTGGCGGGCTTTGGCGTTATAAGTTGGGGGATACAGTAATGTTTACCTCTACTGACCCATATCTTTTTAGATTGACAGGAAGAACAAAGCAATTTATTAATACATTTGGAGAGGAACTTATTGTAGAAAATGCAGATAAAGCAATTGAGGAAGCGTGCATAGAAACAGGAGCTAAGGTTACGGAATATACGGCTGCTCCTATTTATTTTGGTGAAAACCATAATGGGGCGCATGAATGGTTGATTGAGTTTGAAACTGCTCCCAGCGATTTAAATAAATTCATACATGCTCTTGATGAAAGCTTAAAACGACATAACTCGGACTATGAAGCTAAGCGTTCATATAACCTTTCTCTAAACCTTCCGATTGTTAAATCGCTTGAAAAAGGCTCGTTTTATGGATGGATGAAGCAAAAAGAGAAAATAGGTGGTCAAAATAAAGTTCCTAAGCTATCAAACAATCGTAACTATGTAGATAGTGTGCTAGAATTTGTTTCAAAGAATACTAAAATAGAATAAAAATGGGTTTCAATACCTATAAATGAGAAAGTTTGCGTAAATTTGCGCTCTTAAACCGACTTGTATCGAGATGAGAAAAAATATAATCTTTTTTTTGTTGTTGGCTCTGACATTAGGCTCTTGTGGTGAATACAACAAAATTTTAAAAAGTACCGACAGAGACTTGAAGTATAGTTATGCAAAAAAATACTTCGAAGAGGGTAAGTACAGTCGGAGTATTACACTGCTTGAGGAGTTAGTGCCTTTTATGAAAGGTACTGCAGAGGCCGAAGAGTCTCTATACCTACTAGCACAGAGTCATTATAATTCGAGAGATTATATTTCAGCTACTGAGGTGTTTACTACTTACTATAATACCTATCAAAGAGGTGAGTATGCCGAACCTGCACTTTTTTACTCGGCCTACGGAATGTATCTCGATTCTCCTGATCCTAAGCTTGATCAAACGAAAACTTATACTGCAATTGCTGAATTCCAGAAGTATATGGAGAGATATCCACAAACAGAGCGTGCCGATCAAGCTCGCAATTATATGTTTGAATTGCAAGAGAAACTAGCTTATAAAGATTTACAGGCAGCTCAATTATATTTAAACCTTGGTAATTACAAGGGGAACAATTATGAGGCGGCCGTTATAACTGCACGTGAAGCAATGAAGAACTATCCATATTCAATTCATATGGAAGATTATCAGATTACTATTTTACGTGCACGATATGAATTTGCTCAAAGAAGTACATTGAAGGCTCAACCAGAGAGATACCGCATGGTGGTTGATGAATATTATAATTACACAAATACCTTCCCTGAAGGTAAATATCTCTCTGAAGCTGAGAAGTATTATAAAGAGGCACTAACAAAAATTGAAGAGTTGCCTACAATTTAAAAACAACTAACTTATATAAGTAAAATGGATTATAGAAAACTTGCTGCAAACTCCAACACCGAAACCCGTGATGTTATGAAAATAGCGGAGCCCATTGGAAATGTATATGAAATGGTGAGAGTGATTGGTAAAAGAGCTAACCAAATTGGTATAGATATGAAACAGGACCTAGATTCTAAACTTCAGGAATTTGCTTCATATAGTGATAATCTGGAGGAGGTTTTTGAGAACCACGAACAGATTGAAATATCTCGTTTCTATGAAAAACTACCTAAACCTTCACTAATTGCAATTGAAGAATGGAAGGAAGGAGAAATTTATTATCGTAATCCTGCTAAGGAAAAAGATCTGTTTTAATTTATGCTACAACGAATACAATCGGTATATTTGATTCTGGCTGCAGCTGCTATGTTAATTTCTGTTGTAATGCCCTTAGCCACATTCTACTTCAATACTGAAGCTGTTGTATTTGAAGCAATGGGAATATACTTAAACGGTGAACTAACCGATTCTACATGGGGTTTGTTTGCTATTGGTTTATTCAGCTCAGTAGTGGCACTGATAACTATATTTCTTTATAAAAGCAGACTTTTGCAAATTCGATTATCAATCTTCAATATTGTTTTGATGGTTGGCTTCTATCTGTATTTTGGATTTATAATTTATAAAGTTTATCCGGTAGAAAGTTTAGAGTTCAGTAAAGTTGGTTTTGGTATTATAATGCCTATCATCAGCATTATTCTCACTATTCTTGCGATTAGGAAAATAGGTGCTGACGAGGCTTTAGTTCAATCTTTAAATCGATTAAGGGGCTAAATTAGATACTATCATTTATGTTTTAAAAGGACCACTCTTCTGAAGTCCTTACATCTTTATTTTCCACGGGAACTTTGGCTTTAGTTTTAATAGGTTCGGTTGTTGTATTTTGCACACCCGAACCTTTGTAATATTGTAAAGCAGTGGGCATAATTGCATTTAATCTTTCTATCCTTCTAGTATCGGCAGGGTGTGTACTTAAAACTTCAGGTACTTGTGAACCAGATGAAGCTTGGGCCATCCTTTGCCAAAATGGAATAGCTACACGTGGATCATAACCGGCAATTGCCATTATAATTACTCCAATTTCGTCAGATTCTAACTCTTGTTTACGAGCATATGGCATCATAACGCCATATTGAGCTCCAAGTCCAAAAACGGTACCCCCAATTTGTTGTGCAATCTCAGAATTGCCCAGCAAACCTCCCGCTATAGCACCGCCATATTGTAATGCCACCTGTTGGCTAATTCTCTCGTTTGAGTGTTGAGCTATCACATGCGCTATTTCGTGTCCTATCACCACTGCTAGTGCCTCTTCTGTTTGTGTTACCGGAAGTAAACCTGAGTAAACAACAACTTTGCCACCTGGCATTGCAAAAGCATTCACACTTTTATCTGCTACTAGATTGAATTCCCATGCATAGTTTGATAGCGCCGCTTCATAACCGTTGCTTTTATAAAAAGTTTCCACTGCTTTAGCAATACGATTGCCTACACGGGCTACCATTTTAGCATCTTCTGTTCCTCTTTCTACTGGAGCGCCACGCATAAATTCTTGATATTGTTGTAAACTTAATGCTATTACTTCGTCATTAGACACAAGCTGTAGTTGTCTCCTTCCTGTAAAAGGCACACTGCCACAAGATGTTAAGAGTAGTACTACAAGAAGATAACTCAATTTTTTCATAGTTGTATATATCTTTTATTGGTTTTTAAATATGAACTTTTACAAAAATAAATAATATTTCGAATATTAATCCTTGAAGGGAAACTATTTTGAGTTTTGCCCCATTTTGCATATCTTTGAACGATTTTTAAGCTAATAATTGCACTAATTGAACGTGATTATTAATCAGAATTATTTAAAGCAATAACTTTTATTCTTTATAACGTTGCACACTGCCATTTGGTTTAGGTGGTGGAGCTACGGTTTATTAAACATATATATATATGTCATCTAAGCAGAAAAACGACAACGAATTAGAAAATAAAAACGAAAATATTCAGGAGGATAAACAGGTAACGAGTTTTTCTTCAGGGGTAGGCTCTGTATCTAGAGTACCGATAAGACTTGGAGATGATACTACACTCAATCTAGCTAAGATGTATCAGACTTGGTTTCTTGACTATGCATCATACGTTATACTAGAACGTGCAGTTCCACATATTTCTGATGGTCTAAAACCAGTGCAGCGAAGAATCATGCATTCCATGAAACGTATGGATGATGGCAGATATAATAAGGTGGCCAACATTATAGGAAACACAATGCAATTTCACCCCCATGGTGATGCATCTATTGGTGATGCATTGGTACAGATTGGACAAAAGGATTTACTGGTAGACTGTCAGGGAAACTGGGGTAATATTTTAACCGGAGATAGTGCGGCGGCCCCTAGATATATAGAAGCTCGACTTACAAAATTTGCTCTTGAAGTTCTGTTTAATCCAAAAACTACTGAATGGAAACCTTCATATGATGGTAGAAACAAAGAGCCTATTACACTACCTGCAAAATTTCCATTATTATTGGCTCAGGGGGCTGAAGGCATTGCTGTAGGGTTGTCATCAAAAATATTACCTCATAATTTCAATGAACTGTGCGATGCGTCTATAGCATATTTAGAAGGAAAGGACTTTAAAATTTATCCTGATTTTCAGACCGGTGGATATATTGATGTGGAAAGATACAACGATGGAGAGAGAGGCGGGTCTGTTAAAGTACGTTCCACAATTACTAAATTAGATAATAGAACACTTATTATAAAAGATGTTCCTTTTGGAAGAACCACATCAAGCGTTGTAGACTCTATTCTGAAAGCCAATGAAAAAGGTAAAATTAAAATTAGAAGGGTTGACGATATAACAGCACAAAATGTTGAGATTCATGTTCAACTTGCACCGGGTGTATCGTCAGATAAGACGATAGATGCGCTTTATGCTTTTACCGATTGTGAAATTAGCATTTCACCAAACTGTTGTGTTATTGATGAAGAAAAACCTCATTTTTTAACAGTTAGCGACGTACTTAAGGCATCGGTTGAAAAAACAAAAGATATACTCCGAATGGAGCTTGAGATTGAAAAAGGAGAAAAGCAAGAAGCTCATTTGTTTGCATCACTTGAAAAAATATTTATTGAAGAACGTATATATAAGGATAATGAGTTTGAGAATGCCAAAAATATGGATGTTGCTGTTTCTCATATTGATATGAGACTTGAGCCATATAAGGCCAATTTAATTCGCGAAATTAATCGGGATGATATTCTTAAATTGATGGAAATAAAAATGGCTAGAATTCTTAGATTTAATGTTGATAAATCTGATGAGCTTGTAGCCAGACTCCTAGAAGAGATAGATGAGATAAATCATAATTTAAATAATCTTGTTGATTACACTATCTCTTGGTACCTAATGCTTAAAGAGAAGTATGGTAAAAATTATCCTAGAACCACAGAAATAAGAAGTTTCGAGAATATTGAGGCGGCCAAAGTGGCGGTTGCTAATGAAAAGCTTTATATAAACAGAGAAGAAGGGTTTATTGGAACTGGGCTGAAGAAGGATGAATTTATATGCAACTGCTCGGTACTCGATGATATTATTGTTTTCTTTAAAGATGGAAAATATAAGGTTGTTAAAGTTAGTGAGAAAGAGTTTGTTGGAAAAGGAATTCTTTACGCCAATGTTTTTAAGAGAAATGATAAAAGAACTATATATAATGTAATATATAGAGACGGTAGAACATCGCCTCATTACATCAAACGATTTGCAGTGACAGGAGTAACACGAGATAGGGAATATGACTTGACGAAAGGTAAGCCAGCTTCAAGAATTGCCTATTTTAGCGCAAATCCTAACGGTGAAGCCGAAACAGTTAAAGTAGTATTGAAGCCCAAACCAAGATTAAGAATACTCCAATTTGAAAAAGATTTTAGTGAAATCGATATCAAAGGTAGGGGTGCCATGGGTAATATATTAACTAAAGCCGAGGTGCATCGAATTCAGTTAAAACACAAGGGGTTATCAACATTAGGAGGAAGAAAGGTTTGGTATGATCCAGATGTATTAAGACTTAACTATGATGGTGTAGGTAAATTCCTTGGAGAGTTCCAAGGTGAAGATAAGTTGTTGGTTGTAACTAAAAGCGGTGACTATCATATTAGTAGCTTCGATTCATCTAACCATTTTCCAACTGATTTACTTTTAATTGAAAAGTTTGATTTAAACAAGGTCTGGTCTGCTGCACTATATGATGCAGATCAAAAATATGCGTATTTAAAGCGCTTTACTTTTGAAGCTTCTGAGCGACCTCTTAATTTCTTAGGAGAAAACCCTGATTCGAAACTCTTTGTATTGACAGATGTAGTATTTCCAAGAATGAAAGCTATCTTTGGAGGAAGTGATGATTTTAGAGATCCATTGGAGATTGATGTTGATGAATTTATTGCAGTAAAAGGATTTAGAGCAAAAGGTAAAAGAATTTCTAATTTTGAGATTCAAACTGTTGAAGAGCTTGAACCGATAAAATTTCCTGAAGAGCCAAAGGAAGATCAATCAACTAAAGTTGAAATAGAAGAAGAGAATGCGGATGAAGGTATTTCTGATTCTGATTTGAGAGATGAAATTACTGGTCAGATGAAACTATTTGACTAGTCAATTATTAAAACTAGACCTAATGAAAAGATTGTGGGTGTTGGTGTTTGCAGGTATAAGTACTCTGAATTTGATGTTTTCACAAGAGAGCACATATACCAACACAGTAAGATCGGTAAACCAATCTACATTAATTGGAATTGGGAAGGCATATTTATTTGATAGCTACCTTTCTCCACTTACATACGACGGAATAGCAATATCTTTAATTCATGATAGATTAAAGGGATCGGACTTTTTTAATGGTGCTTTATTACTACAGAATCAATATAGACTTCAAACAGGTGTTACAAAAAACCCAACTTCTTCTTCAACTGAATATTGGGGTAGCTTATATTATAATTTAAACGGATATGTGCCCATTTTAAAACAGAGTTTAAATAACAGTAACTTTAAATTATACGGTGGGGGAGGACCTGAGCTAGCACTTGGGTGTATATATAATATAAGAAACAGCAATAACCCTGGATCTCTTAAAACGCACGCAAATTTAAATGTTTCTGCAATGGCTATATATAACTGGAAGAAACTAACTTTCAGATGGCAAGTATCCTCTCCGTTCGTAGGGGTGTTTTTTTCACCCGAATACGGACATTCCTATTATGAGATATTTACTTTGGGTAATGATAAGGGTACAGTGCATTTTGGCTCATTCCACAATCAACTGTCGTTACGTAATTATTTCACAATAGATATTCCGGTAAATAATTTAACTATTAGAACCGGATATATGTGGGATTACTACAGTACTGATGTAAATATGCTAGTTACAAAAATTAGCGTACACCAGTTTTTAATTGGTCTTGCTTTCGAGTCCTTAAATTTTGGTTATAAAAAGGCTCGAAATAATCAATTATTTAAAAGCGTTTATTATTAAAAGTTAGAAGGCGTTTAATACAAAATAGCTTTATAATTTACTCAATCGGTGTAAATCAGATATATAAACAACCCTAATACATAATATTAAAAATTAATCTAATGAATTATAATTTTGACGAAGTAATAGATAGGTCAAACAGCGATTGCTCTAAAATAGAGAATTTGAAACCTTTATTTGGTCGTGAAGATATTATACCTCTATGGGTAGCGGATATGGACTTTAAATCGCCACCAGCAATTACTAGAGCACTAATGAAGCGGGTAGAGCACGGAGTGTTTGGTTATACCGTTCAATCTGAAGATTATTTTAATTCAATAATTAACTGGCTTAATAAGCGCTATAACTGGATAGTTAGTAAGGAAGATATTAATTATTTACCAGGTGTGGTAAAAGGGTTTAGTATTGCAATAGAAGTGTTTACGGAAGTAGGAGATAATATAATCATACAACCACCTGTTTATCATCCTTTTAGGCTAGTGACCAAAGCTCTAAATAGGAAAGTGGTAAACAATCCACTTATTTTAGAAAATGGCCAATACAGGATGGATTTTGATGGTTTGAGAAAAATTGTATCAGAGAAAAGCTGCAAAATGCTTATACTTTGCAATCCTCATAATCCAGGAGGAAGAGTTTGGTCGGAGGAGGAACTAAAGGAACTATCAGAAATTTGTTTTGAAAACGAAATTTTGGTGGTGTCCGATGAGATTCATTCAGATTTGGCATTGCCAGGTTTTATTCATACACCATTTGCAAAAGTATCAGCTGAGGCAGAGAATAATTCAATTACGCTAATGGCACCCAGTAAGACTTTTAATATTGCAGGTATTGTGAGTTCTTATGCGGTAATTTCAAATAAAGAAATTAGAGATAAATATCATAGTTTTCTAAAAAAGAGAGGATTAGACGAAGGTAATCTTTTTGCATATACAGCTACAGTTTCTGCTTATAATGAATGTGACGTCTGGCTAGATGAAATGCTTAATTATGTACAAAGTAATGTTGATTTTGTAGATAGTTACCTGAAAAACAATATTCCAGAGATTAAAGCAATTTTGCCAGAAGCATCTTTCTTAATTTGGCTCGATTGTAGGTCATTAAATTTATCGCAGAATGAGCTTGTTAAACTGTTTGTAGATAAGGCAGGATTAGCTTTAAATGATGGCTCTATATTTGGTCCCGGTGGTGAAGGATTTATGCGTCTTAATGTAGGCTCTCCCAAAAGTATATTGGAAAAAGCTTTGAGTAATCTCAAAAATGCATGTCGTCAATAAACTTTGTCACAACTCAAGTGTTACATTCAGGGGTTATCTGCCCGCAATTATATATCAAATAATACAAGGAATTTAAAATGAAGATTTCACAAAATAAATATGTAGTTCTTGCTTACGATTTAAACGTAGGTGATGATGATGAAAAAGAATTAATGGAACAGGCTACTATAGAGCAGCCAATGGAATTTATATTTGGTACAAATAGCATGCTTGATGCATTTGAAAAACAACTTGAAGGTAAAGAAGAGGGTAGCGAATTTAATTTCCATCTTACACCAGACGATGCTTATGGAGAGTATGATGAAGCTCAGATTTTAGAACTTCCCAAAAATATTTTCGAAATAGAAGGTAAAATAGACAGTAATGTACTTTTTGAAGGAAATGTTGTGCCTATGATGGATTCATCTGGTAGTCGTTTAATGGGCTCGGTAGTTTCCATAGGTGAAGATTTTGTTACAATGGATTTTAATCATCCTTTAGCTGGTGAAAATATGTATTTCTCGGGAAAGGTATTAGAAGTAAGAGAGTCAACTGCAGAAGAAATTGCCGCTTTGTTCTCAGGCGGCGGATGTGGTTGTGGTTCAGGCGGCTGTGGTTCTGGCGGTTGTGGATCAAACGAAGGTGGATGTAGCTGTGGAAATGAAAATGGTGGTGGATGCGGCTCAGGAGGCTGTAATTGTTAATAGTACTTTAGTAAATCTTTAGAGCAATTTATGAACACATTTGGTAAACTATACAGGCTAACTTCTTTTGGTGAATCGCACGGCACAGCTGTTGGTGGAGTTATTGATGGTTGTCCACCAGGATTACTAATAGACATTGATTTTATACAGTCGGAATTAAATCGAAGAAGACCTGGTCAGTCACGTGTTACAACACCTCGTCAGGAATCGGATACAATAGAGTTATTGTCGGGTATATTTGAAGGTAAAAGCACTGGAGCGCCTATAGGTTTTATAGTTAAAAATGAAAATCAACAATCATCAGACTATAATAATATAATTGATTCTTATCGTCCTTCCCATGCAGATTATACTTATCAGCAGAAATATGGAATAAGAGATTATCGCGGAGGAGGTCGTTCTTCTGCTAGAGAAACAATAGCTCGAATTGTAGGTGGTGCAATCGCCAAACTATATCTAAATCAATTTAATATAGATATAAAAGCCTACACATCTCAAGTAGGACATATTTCATTGGAGAATGACTATAGAATGTATGATCTTGATAGAATTGAAGAAAACATTGTTAGGTGTCCCGATCCTGAGATAGCGCAGTTAATGATTAAGCTTATACAAGAAGTTCGTTCTGAGGGAGATACTATCGGAGGTGTTATAACTGCTGTAATAAAAGGTGTACCCGTTGGGTTAGGTGAGCCTGTGTTTGGTAAACTTCATGCCGACCTGGGTGCTTCAATGCTTGGAATTAATGCAGTTAAAGGCTTTGAGTATGGTATGGGCTTTGATGTATCTAAGAGAGGATCAGAGGCGAATGACAGTTTTTATGATGACAATGGAACTATTAAAACTCGCACTAATAATTCAGGGGGTATTCAGGCAGGTATTTCAAATGGACAGGATATATATTTCCGTGTAGCTTTTAAACCAGTTTCAACTATTCTAAGAGAACAAAAAACAGTTGATACGACTGGAAAAAATACTATAATAAAAGCACGGGGTAGGCACGACCCTTGTGTTTTACCAAGAGCAGTTCCAATAGTTGAATCAATGGCTGCTATGACTATTTTAGATCATTTATTAATCTCTAAAACATATAAATAATTTCACTTTTAGATGTTTAAGTGCAAGCTGTTAATGTTTTGGCTGTATGGTGATATTTTGGCTATAAGGCACAATTGAGATATAAGTTGATATTTAAATTGCATTGTTATAGTAATATTATTCTATATGGTAATATTAATCTACATGATATTTAAGCTATGAAGAATATTTTAGTAATTATAGCATCACTTTTGATTACAGCAATGGTTTCTCCACAACCTAATGTAATTTTTACAAATGCGAATGTGATTCAAACAAATGCTAATGTAATTCATACAAAAGAAGATGTAATTTATACAGAAGAGGACCAGCAAATATATAATCAATATATTTCATATATTACAGTTAATTCCCAATCACAGAGTAATACCCATACGCATCCACAGAGTATAGCCCAACCACAAGAGTTAGATGAACTTCTAGAAAAAACAGCGCATTTCTTTATCGATAAACCTTATGTTGCTCATACGCTTGAAACAGATGGGGGAGATAGTGCAAGTTTTAATGAAAAGAGTGGTGCAGCAATTAAGGATGAGGGTGCAGCTATTAAGGAAGAGAGTGTAGTTGTAAACTTAAGGGAATTTGATTGTACTACCTATATAGAGACTGTTGTTGCCTTAACTCAAACAGTACGTTCACAAGATCATAGCTTTGATAATTTTATAAAGAATCTAAAAACCTTGCGTTATAGAGAAGGAGTTTTAAATGGGTATAGTTCACGGCTTCATTATTTTACCGACTGGTTGTATGATAATGAAAAAAGTGGTGTGTTAGAAAATCTAACTACCTTATTAGGTGGTATAAGAGAGGATAAGCAATTAAACTTTATGTCTACACACAGAGAAGCATATAGTCAACTGAAATTAAATGATAGTAATTTAAGTGAGATTATAGATATTGAAAAAGAGATTAATGACAGAGGATGCATCTCATATATCCCAAAATCAAAGATTGCAGATATAGACTCTAGAATTCCTCATATGTCGATTATAGCATTTACAACTTCAATAAATGGGTTAGATGTAACGCACACAGGTTTTGCTTATCAAAAAGATGGAGGGTTAATCTTTATTCATGCTTCTTCTGCTAAAAATAAAGTGATTATCGACTCTCTATCTTTAAGTGAATATTGCAACCTGCAAAAATCTTGTACTGGTATTATTGTTGCGAAACTGCTTTAAGCAATATATGCTGTGTTAGCAATATAAGCTGTGTTAGATATATAAACTATGCAAACTATGTAAAATGTGTGTGTAATGTAAGCCAGATTATTCTTCTTTTTTCTTATTTTTCTTCACAAACAAAAAATCAGCCTTTCTTAAAACTGTATTTATAATAATTATCAGTACAGTAGAAGCTGCAAGCTCCCAATACATTCCAAAACCTGCAAGACATCCCAGTGCAGCGCTACACCAAATTGTAGCAGCAGTGGTGAGACCTTTTACGCTCGATCCTTGATGCAAAATTACACCTGCCCCCAAAAAGCCAATACCTGTAACTATTTGTCCCATAACCCTGCTTGGGTCACCCGTGGTGCTACCTTCTAGCAAAACTGCAGAAATCATCACATAAATAGCTGCACCTACCGACACTATCATATTTGTACGCAAACCAGCACTTTTATTACTCGATTCGCGTTCAATTCCTAAAGCTCCTCCCGCTATAGAGGCAGCTAATAGACGTATTATAAATTCGAAAGGAATCATATTTATAAATTATTTGGCACTATATTATGTAAAAACATAAATAACTTGTTACTGTTCACAGCTTATGCTATTACTTTTCCACAATGTCATTATCCGTATCAGGTAATAATATTGTGTTGTAAACTTCAGGTGTTTGTAAAACCTCAATTGCTTTATCAAAAACAATATCATGGGCTAGCTGATGTTTGAGAACACCTTTTTTATAATAATATCTTTGAACAATTTCAGTTTCAATCATACTCTTAATTAGACTCTTAAACAGATCTAAATCTCTGTCTAAATCAGGTTGTAATTTATTCTCAAGTGCTGTGAATTCTTCGGCTGCCACATTCATGTAGCCTTCAAATTCCATAATACTCTTTAATTGATTCAATGATTGCTCACTCATTTTATCATACTCAAAATCCTTTGATTTTACAAAATCCACAAACCCTTTATAATCTTCATCCGATAGTGTAAACTGTTCAGGGCGAGCTATTTTGTCATTATTAAGTGTCCACTCTGTTACATAATCAAATATTATATTCTCAGCCATCAGGTAATAAGCAATGGTGCCACCTTGCTCATGAGTTAGTGAAATATCAGGAGTTATACCCCCACCATCACGAACTGCTCGTCCGTTTTTAGTGTAATGTATATTTGTAAGTGAATCGGGTACTCGTGCTACACTTCCATCAGGGTTACGATGTGAATAGTCTAGGGCCTGAATTCCTCTTCCACTAGGGATATAGTATTTAGATGTTGTAATTTTTATATTTCCTCCATACGGAAGATTTCGGGGTGTTTGCACCAACCCTTTACCAAAAGATCTGTTGCCTACAATTACAGCTCTGTCTAAGTCTTGCAATGCTCCCGCAACAATCTCTGAGGCGGATGCAGAGCCTGTATCAATCAAAACTACAATTGGTATCAGCTCATCTAGTGGCTGTTCGCGTGTGAAATACGACCTATCCCATTGGGTCATTTTACCTTTAGTAGATACAATTTCTACACCTTTTGGAACAAATAGATTTACAATATTAACTGCTTCATCAAGTATGCCACCTCCATTACCTCTTAAATCCATAATTAATGATTTAGCACCATTTTCTTTAAGTTCCTTTACTGTTTCCTCTACTCTTTTAGAGCTATTAGATGTAAAGCTTCCAAAATGTAAGTAACCAATATCATCTTTTACAATTTCTGAATAAGTAATCGGATCCATTTCAATTTTTTCTCTTACAACAGAAACTACTCTCTCTTTTTCCTCACCGGGTCTTTTAATTAATAACTGCAAGGTGGTTCCGGGTGTGCCTTTTAGCTTATTACTAACATCTCTTACATTTGCACTCCTCACATCTTCTTCATCTATTTCTAGTATCCTATCTCCCGCCTTTAACCCCGCCTTATCAGCAGGCAAGCCTTCGTATGGCTCATTTATTATTACTCCTCCATCTTTATAAGAAATAATTGCTCCAACACCTGCATATTCTCCGGTTGTTAGAAATTGAAGATCACCTATATTTTCTTCAGAGTAATATTCGGTATAAGGATCCAGACGAGTTAGCATACTCTCTATAGTCCTTTGTACAAGGTTGTTAACCTCTACACTATCTACGTAAAACATATCAAGTTCTCTCAGTACCGAATTAAAAATATCAATATTCTTATTTATGTCGAAATAGCGCTGGTTTTGTTCTTTAGAAGGTTCTTGCGCCACAGAAGGTTCTTGCGCCACCATATGTATTGAAGTAGCTGCAATAAATAATGAAAGAATAAAATATCTCATATTTTTTATTGATTAATTTGTTTGATTCAATTTTAATTATAGCAAAGGAACTAAATATTTACTAAAAACTAAGTTCCCTATTAGTTATATGTTTATAAATGGCAATGTATATTTACTTATTTCATTCTAATAAATAAAATGATGCTATCTTTGTCATGTTTCAAGAATTTTATCTAAACTTCATTATGAATAGTTTAATTCGATACTCTATACTACCTCTTATATTAGGTCTTCTAATTTTTATACTCACTTGTTTAATTTCATCAGATAACATACCAGGGATGCCTGAAGGTTTACAATGGGATAAAGTTGCTCATTTTGGTATGTTCTTTTCGCTTTCTGCAGTAATTATGTACGACTATTATAAAATGCATAGTAAAGCTCCATCACGCAGCAGGTGGATCTTTTGGGGCTTAATTGTTCCCGTGTTTTATGGAGGTTTAATTGAATTGCTCCAGAAGTACTACTTTGCATCAAGAAGTGCAGAATGGGGAGATTGGATAGCTGATATTGCAGGCTCTTTAATTGCCACATTACTTGCTCTTATTATATTAAAGAAAAAGCGATAATTAATATATATATCTTTGTAAATAAATAATTTCTATAAAATGATTCAGGAACAGATAGTTAATTATTCAAATGTACAACTCAATAGAGAAGAAAATATAATTCTCCGTAATGTTAATCTCGCAGTAAACAGAGGCGATTTCCTCTATATTATAGGCAAAGTAGGTACAGGTAAAAGTACACTAATGAAAAGTATGTATGCCGAGTTGGCAATAGAATCGGGTAGTGCAAGGGTGTTCGACTATGAACTAGCTTCAATTAAAAGTAGTCTTGTGCCTTTTTTACGCAGAAAAATTGGAATTGTTTTTCAAGATTTCCAACTACTTATTGATCGTACAGTAGAGAAGAATTTGGAGTTTGTTCTACGTGCCACTGGCTGGAAGAATAAACGTGTGATAAAAGATCGAATCAACGAAGTTTTATTACAAGTAGAGATGCAAAATAAAACTTACAAAATGCCTCACGAGCTCTCAGGAGGTGAGCAACAACGTATTGTAATTGCAAGAGCCCTACTAAATTCCCCCGCACTAATACTTGCCGATGAACCTACCGGAAACCTTGATCCTGAAACAGGTAGCCAAATAGTCTCTTTATTGCAAGAAATATCAAAAAGTGGCACTGCGGTTATAATGTCTACGCACAACTATTCTATAGTTCAGGCGTTTCCAGGAAAAATTATGCGTTGTGAAAACATGGAGCTTATTTCGATGTAATTTCTGATATGATCCACTGATTGGCATATTTTATTACTCATTGTTCTAAAAAATATGTACCTTTGCAACTTCAAAAAAATCTATAAAAAACTTCACAATCGTGGCTGATACAAAATATATTTTTGTTACTGGTGGCGTTGTTTCTTCTTTAGGTAAAGGAATAATAGCGTCGTCTTTAGGCAAGTTGCTTCAAGCAAGGGGGTATAAAGTTACCATTCAAAAATTCGACCCATACATAAACATTGATCCTGGAACATTAAATCCATATGAACATGGAGAGTGTTTTGTTACAGTTGATGGGCATGAGGCAGACCTTGATTTAGGACATTATGAGAGATTCCTTAATATCCAAACCACCAAAGAGAATAACATAACCACTGGTAGAATATATCAGAATGTTATTCTAAAAGAACGTCGTGGAGACTATCTAGGTAAAACAGTTCAGGTTATTCCGCATATAACAGATGAGATAAAAAGGAATATTAAATCATTAGGCGTTAAAAGCAAGTTCGATTTTGTAATTTCAGAGATTGGTGGAACCGTAGGTGATATTGAGTCTACTCCATACTTAGAAGCCGTTCGTCAGCTTCGTTGGGAGCTGGGTAAAAACTGTTTCTGCATCCATTTAACTTATGTGCCATATATTGCAGCTGCTGGAGAGGTAAAAACAAAACCTACTCAGCACTCGGTTAAAGAACTACAATCACTAGGTATTCAGCCAGATATGCTGGTGTTAAGAACAGAGCGCAAGCTTAATAAAGAAATTCTTGATAAGGTTGCACTTTTCTGCAATGTTGAGCATGGGGCTGTAATGCAGTCGGTTGATGTTACTACAATTTACGAAGTTCCAATCATGATGCAACGTCAAGGAATGGACGAGGTTTTGCTTAGAAAGCTAAACTTACCATATGGCGAAGCCCCTAAGATGGAGGCTTGGAATGCCTTTTTACAAAAACGCAAAGATGCAAAAAAGGTAGTCAATATAAAACTTGTTGGAAAATATGCAGAGTTACCCGACGCATATAAGTCGATAACCGAATCACTATCACAAGCAGCTATTTATAATAACAGAAAACTTGTTCTAGATCTTTATCAATCAGATAAAATAAATTCAGAAAATGTAGCCGAGTTCCTAGGCAAAGCAGATGGTATAATAGTTGCTCCTGGATTCGGACAAAGAGGAATTGATGGAAAGTTTGAAGCATTAAAATATGCTAGAGAAAACGATATACCAACCTTTGGAATTTGTCTGGGCATGCAATGCATGGTTATTGAATATGCCAGATCAGTATTACACTTAGAAGGCGCCAACTCCACAGAAATGGATATAATGGCAGAGCACAAGGTAATAGACTTGATGGAGCAGCAAAAGAATATTACAAATATGGGAGCATCAATGCGATTAGGCGCATATGACTGTAATCTCAAAAAAGGATCTCTTGCATATAAAGCATATGGTAAATCAAAAATCAAAGAACGTCACCGTCACCGTTACGAATTTAATAATCAATATAAAGATCAGCTAGAGGCTGCTGGAATGAAGTGTACTGGTTTTAACCCCGACTCAGATTTAGTTGAAGTAATAGAAGTGCCAGAATTAAGATGGTATCTAGGCACTCAATTTCATCCAGAGTACAGCAGTACTGTTATTTCGCCTAATCCACTTTTTATGAGTTTTATGGCAGAAGCAGCAATCACAAAAGAATTAAGAAAAAAATAATC